>CAYMKD010000323.1:0-3445 GCA_964390435.1 uncultured Pseudobdellovibrionaceae bacterium
TTTGCACGCCGTGCCATGGATAAGATGTTCTTATGGCAGATTGGCGCACGAGAAGCAGTCTTTCGGGTGATGTGGTTTTTTTTCGCTATGTTCCTGAAGGTTTAGAAAAAAATAATGAAGAGGTCTTTGTCTGGGATCTGGATAAAACTTACTTAGATAGCTCCTGGGGTTCTATCAGTGATCTCTTTCGCACTATTATGGAGCGAGCCTTTAATAAAAAAAATGTTCCGGGCACTAAAACCCTTTTGCAAACTTTAAGTCAAAACTGGCTCGCCACTCGCGGCAACAAGCACTTCCCGTTGTATTTTATCACGGCCTCTCCGCCGCAAATGGAAGAGCGGATTATGGAGAAGCTCGAATACGATCGCCTGCGCCCCTTTGGTTGTTTTTATAAAGATAATCTTCGCAACCTGAAGCCTGGGCGTTTGTGGCGTTTAACAAAACAAGTTGGCTATAAACTTCAAGCTCTCTTGCAACTGCGCACTCGCTTAAAAGAAAATGTGAGACAGGTTTTTTGGGGTGATGATAGTGAGTCCGATGCCATCATTTATAATCTTTATTCTGACATCTGCTCTAGACGTATTGGCCCGCAAGATATTCGCGATATTTTAAAAAGCCTCTACGTAACTGGAGAACAAACAGATACTATTTTACTGCTGCAATCACAAATTCCAGAGGTAGACCCTGTTGATAAAATATATATCAACCTCGCAGATGATACGGATCCAGATTATTATTTAAAGTTCGGTCGCAGAACCATTCCTACTCTGAACGCTTTTCAGATCGCACTGGATCTCTGTCAAGATGATCGTCTTCATGTTGAGCATCTTTTAAAAGTGGCACAAGACATGATCATCAACTATGGTTTTACGAACGAACAACTAAGCCGAAGTTTTGATGATCTCATACGCAGACAAGTTCTGGTATTTTCCACAGTTGAAAAGCTCTTACCTATTCTAAAAGAAAAGAACTTGCTTTTAAGTGATTACACCCCAAGTGTTGCTCCTGTGAAAGTGGATCTTGCCAAAGCCGACTCTGAAGAAAATTCTTTTCAAGAGCCTTGGGTGCCTGAGCGAATTGACTATCTTCACGATTACCGATAGATGCCAGGCACCTTTTGTAAATGCGGCACCCCACAAAAAGCAACGGCGCACCTTTAGAAGGCAAGAAGAATGAAGGCTGCGAGGCTTGATAAAAATGCAAGTGACGTGGATGTAGTACTTTTATCTTTACGTAATTTATTTGCTTCTGATAACTGCGGACTAAAAATTTGCGGATTTGATTTTAAATTTTTTAATTCAGAAGCAAGAGCTTGCTCTAATCGCTGACTCTCTTTTGGAAAGCGCACCGGCTTGCCATCAGCAAGCTTCTTCATATCAGAAGCTCGCTCAATTTGCACTACGGCTTGATCCCCATCTACACTCACAACTAAGCCTGATGCAATCACCGTGATTTGTAAACCATCACCTAAAAGAGCCTGTCCTGGTTTAGAGTTCATCTCAATCCACTCAACTGGATCATTTGCCTGAATAAAGCTACCAGAACCAATAAACACTCTGGCTAAATTAATGCCATCTTCCTCATACACGGCTTTACCTATTATCGGATCTACAATATGTAAACCCTGATATGGAATCGCTGCCAAAAAATCTTGCATTAAATTTTGTGTCGCTACCACAAGCTGATCATTAATTGAAATAGCTGGATGTAGAGTGAGCTCTTTTTGCCAAAGCAAGTAGCCGTTCTCCCCTTCATAAGCCTGCATTGATATTTTGCCATCTTTTACAAATGTTGTTACAAGAGCATGACTATCTAAAATTTTACCTAAAATGATGGCATCAGCAGGTTTAAGCGCTTGTCTTGCTTGGAAAACATCTCGATTAATCATGTATCTGCGACTGGCCACTAAGAAGCGCTGATTCTGAGTGAGGATCTCACGACTCTTCCACCAAGCTTCTTCCAACATATTGTTTGAAGCATTTTTTGCAGATATAGGAAACACAGTTACACGGCGAATTGTCAGAGGCTCAATTGCTAGTACCGTTTGAGTAAATAAAATAAATAATACTGAAAAAATTAAAGATAAACGCATATCTAAATTATGCTCTAAAGGCCTATCCCAGGCGAGACTTGAATCCGCCAACTCGACTTAGGTTGTAAAATTCAGCACCTCAAGGCCAAGAGATTTCAGTTTTTGGAAACTCAACCCAGCCTTCATCGCGAGGAAAATCTTTTGGCTTGGGCTCAGTTTGTGAGCAAAATTTTAAATAAGCCGTGAGCGCGCAAATAAAGGCCTCAAAAGCATGACTGTTCTCAACCATCTGCTTAATATCTTGCTGATATAAAAAAGCCACATTATGCTCTGTGAGCGATTTTAAAATACTTGCTCGACTCTCATCCCCACCAACAGCATGCTTGTGAAAACGTAAATGAATTTTTGAAACTTTTAGCGCTCTGCCTAAACGCCAAATAGAGGCTTTAGAGAAAACTTCAATTGTTTTTAATGCCAAACGTCTTGTCATAAAATGAGCTCTCGCAGTGAGTGGCGCAATGTTAGCTCCCATCGCATGTTGCATCACAAAAGGCTCTTCAAGCTCAGTCATCATATGAAGCTCAACACAACGTTGAGTATAAGGTGTAAATAACTTCTTAGGTTTTTTTTGTTTATTTCTGTGCTCAGTCCAATTCCACATCCACTGAATTTCAGGCTCTTTGCAGTTTTCATAACCTGGGCACTTAAGCTTGCAACTCATACATTTAGGCAAAGTTAAAGGGGCGTCAAATGCCACTAGCTCCACATCTTTGCCATAGCGGCTAATGATCTCATGAATTTTTAGATCAGCAGAGATCTCTTCATCAGATTTTATTTTTTCTTCGAGTTGAGTTAAAAAAACTTTGTTATGGTCAGGATAATACTCAAGTACAGCTAAGCAACTTTTATCTGCCTTACCACCACTGAGAGAAACACCAATAAAACGATGAACTTTTAAATGAGCACCTAATTTGACAGGGGCTTCGGAAGTGCCGATACGGGGTTTGCGTTGATGATTTGAAAGCCTTCTTTTTGACATGACTCCATCACTTTGCTACGTTTTTCCGGCACACACCAAATGAGTACACAACCGCCGCCACCTGCTCCACAAATCTTAGCAGCCTCACTGCCCGCCTGCAAAGCACATTGAATGAGTTTGTCAATTTCAGGACTCGAAAAGGCAGGAGCAAGTTCTAAACGCCACTTTAACTCCTGTTTAAAAAGTAAAGGTATCTCAGACCACTTCTGATCATGCAAAACTCTTGCCATGTTTTGAGAAATTTTCTTTAGTTCAGAAAGTGCTTTAAGAGTTTGCTTATCTTGATTAACCGCTCTTGTGAGTACTTCAAAATTATTTAGACCTGAATGATGTGACTTACCCGTGTTTACTAATAAAAAATAGGGTGCAATCTT
>CAYMKD010000324.1:0-3436 GCA_964390435.1 uncultured Pseudobdellovibrionaceae bacterium
GTGAAAATAGGAAAATATGAGATAAAACATCCAATTATTCAAGGTGGAATGGGTATTGGAATATCCAACTTTAATCTAGCTGGACATGTGGCAAAAGAGGGGGGCCTAGGAGTGCTTTCAAGTGCGGCGCTGGATCGTCTTGTTGGAGCTAGACACAATCGAAAATTTAAAGCTAGAGAAGCCGCAGCTCAAGATGTGATAGATGCAAAAAAAATCGGCAACGGTGGCCCCATAGGTATGAACATCATGGTAGCCGTAGTTAATCAGTATAAAGACTCTGTGCTTGGCTCAATGGATGGTGGAGTAGATGTCATTATCAGTGGAGCCGGATTGCCTTTACAACTCCCTGAGATTGCTCTGTCTCACCCAAGAGCAAGTGAAGTAGCTCTTATTCCAATTGTCTCTTCTGGCAGAGCAATGGAAATCATTTTTAAAAGATGGAATCGAACTGGTCGACTTCCAGACGCTGTAATTGTTGAAGGCCCTTTAGCTGGCGGGCATATTGCTTGGCGAACTCTTGAAGAAGCCACAGCTCCTGAAAATCGCCTTGAAGTCCTTGTTCCTGAAGTCTTAGCAGTGGTAAAAAAGTGGGGTAATATTCCAGTGATTGCTGCAGGTGGCGTCTGGTCTCATGAAGATATACAAAAATATCTTGATATGGGATGCGCTGGGGTTCAAATGGGCACCAGATTCCTAGCTACTTATGAAAGTGGTGCTAACGATAACTACAAAAAACTACTTGTCGACTCTAACGAAGATGATGTTGAGCTTGCCACTCGCCCAGGGTCTCCATGCGGAATGATGTTTCGAGTGTTAAAAAAATCTCCTTTTTATGAAGAGGCTCTTAAAAGAGAGCGCGCTCCAAAATGTGATAAAGGTTATTTACTTAACAAAGGTCACTGTCCTTCTAAGTATGAAAATGAAAAAACTTTTTGTATCTGCAATGGTTTGCTTTCAGCAGTGAATCTTAATCCTAAAGAAAAAGAGCTTTATACTGTCGGCGCAAGTGCCGCACGGGTTGATCGCCTTATGCATGTTGCAGATCTAATGAAAGAACTTTCTGGCGATGCCACAAATAGCACTCTTTTTCGAAAAGATAATGTAGTTCACTTAATCAATGGGTAGTGGCAAAAACTATATTACTCCTGCCGGGCTTGAAAAGCTCAGAGCCGAATATACCGAACTTTTTCATGGTGAGCGTCCAAAACTTGTCGAAACTATTGCTTGGGCTGCTGGTAATGGTGATCGTTCCTAAATTGCGTACTATATCTACGCAAAACGCAGATTAAGAGAAATTGATAAACGACTCCGCTTTTTAACTGATAAGCTTGACCGCGCTGAAGTGGTCGACCCAAAAACAATAAAATCCTCAACTGTCGTCTTTGGCGCAACCGTGACCATAACAGATGAAGACGATAACATAAAAACCTATATGATTGTTGGTGAGGATGAATTTGATATTAAATTAGGTAAAATTTCTTGGCGCTCTCCAATTGCTAAAGCTCTATTGGAAAAAAAAGTAGGCGATGAAGTTTTAGTAAAAAAACCTGAAGGCGAAGAGTATTTTCAAATCACGAATATCCAGTATAGATAAGTGCTAGGCTCGTTGTTGCCTTGCCACACTTTACGGCAATGTAACAAGGAGCCTAGCACCTATAAGCGAATAGTCAGACCGTCTTTAAGAGCTTGTCTTGCTGCTCGTACAGCCGGCCATAATCCAGCAAATACTCCTAAAAATAATATAATTAAAAAGTATTTCACTTCGTTAACTGTAAAGTGAAGAGCATGTATCACAATACCAAAATTGCTTTCAAGCACAGGGCCGAATAAACCAATGAGAGTAATTGAAAATACTAATCCTACAAAAATACCCAGAATTGTTAAAACAACCGATTCAAAAACTAAAAGCCCCATGATTTGTTTTGGATTAGCACCTAGAGCACGAAGAATAGACATTTCTCTGCGTCTTTCATTTAAACTGGTTAAAAGAGAAATTAACATGGCACTTAAACCGACAATCACAACTAAAAATGAAATAATCTGTAGGGTTGTTGTAAAGTAACCAACTCCTCGCCATAATTCCCCAAGAACTACACCCGGGATGATTGCTAGCAACGGCTCTTCATTATAATTATTAATTTCTCTTTGTAAGCGCAAAGTTTCAATTCTTGATTTTGTTCTTAAGAAAAAAGAAGTTATAGCTCCAACTTTTATCTTATCACGACTCAAAGCCTCAGGTTTTATCTCTTGATTTGGCAAGGGCGGAGCCCCCTGCTGCCAATCCATATGCAGAGCCTCCATTCCCTCAAGAGTCATATATACCGCACGATCTAGAGGCGTCCCCGTTGCTGCCATAATGCCTGAAATTTTAAAAGGTTTATTGTCATGCTTTAAAATACCCTCTCCACGTGTCACACCATGGGCAATAACAATTGCATCCCCTAGTTTATAATTAAGCTCTCTTGCCACACTACTACCTACGACCACATCCCATAAGTTACTAAAAATCTCTCCCTCTTTTATGCGGATTTGATGATCTCCTCTGAAATGATAATTCTTAAAAAAATCTTCATTAGTTCCCACAACTCGAAACCCTCGGTGCCCATCGCCTAAAGAGTAAGGAATTGTCCACTCAACTGTTGGATGCTTTTGATAGTGCTCATAAGTTTGATATGAAACATTATTTGTAGCACTTCCGATATTAAATACTGAGTATAAAAGTAAATTGAGCGGGCCACTTCTTGCTCCAACTATTAAATCTGTTTGACTAATTGTACCCATAAAGCTCTCTTCACTCGTTACCCGAATTCTCTCAATAGAGAGCAAGAGCACTGTGCTTAAACCAATTGATAAAATAGTAAGCAACGAAGTTCGCCATCTATTTTTTAATGATTTAAAGGCAAGCTGTAGTAAAATCATATGTTGCCCCTATGATTTAACTTTACAAAATCAATCACTTGGTCAAAATGTTTTTGCAAGGAGCGATCATGGCTTACAAATAAAATTGTTGAGCCAGCTTCCTGTGCCAGTTCAAATAGAAGTTGTAAGAATTTTTCTCTATGTTCCTCATCTAAAGATGAGGTTGGCTCATCAGCCAAAATAAGCTCAGGACTTCCAAGTAAAGCCCTTGCAACGGCAACTCTTTGCTGTTGTCCAACACTTAGCGCATAAGAGGGTCTCGATAAATAATCCTCTAACCCAAGCCGTTCTGCTAACCAAATGACTTCTTCATGCACAGAGCGTTTAAGGCGACTCTTCCGTACATGACTTAAGTGCGCAGGCAAAGCAATATTCTCCGCAACTGTGAGATAGGGCAGTAAATTAAAAGCTTGAAATATATATCCTATGTGATTAGCCCGGAACTGATCTCTTGCATAGGAATCTAATTTTGTAAGATTTTGTTGGAAAAAGGATAAAATACAAATTGTCCACTTCC
>CAYMKD010000325.1:0-3386 GCA_964390435.1 uncultured Pseudobdellovibrionaceae bacterium
ATTTCCCACTCTTGTGCCTAAATCAATAGGAAGTAGTTTTACTTTATTTTCCTCAACAACTCTTACCATTGGCTTATCTTGACGATAAGTAATAGCTGTTTCAGGAATTAAAAAAGCCTCACGCTGATTAATCTGAAAACTGACTTGGCCTAAAGAGCCAATGAGGGTTGAACTTGGTGCTCCAATAAATTCGACCTCGACAGTAGAAGTTCCCGTTAAACTATTCACCATAGGGCTGACACCAAGAATACGAACTTTTTGTTCAAAATTTGGTTGATTTGGGATTTTAAAAACCCCGATAAGTCCTGCTTTAATTTTTTTATTATCTGCTGCAGGAACTTCAACTGTAAGTTTAATTTGCTTTGGATCAATAATAGAGAGCAGCTTCTGTCCTCTTTCAACTTTTGAGTATTCAGAGACTTCTACCTGGCTGATAACGCCTGAAGCTGGAGATCTGACATTTTGAGGCGCATATTGATACACAGGATCTTGGTTTTGAATCACCAAAAGCACTTCACCTTTTTTGACTACACTGCCAAGGGGTTTTGAGATTTTTTTAACTAGACCCTCAGCCTCCGCAAGCACAACAGCTTCTATTTTAGAACTCACACGAGCTGGATACATCATCGTATCAAAAAGCTGCTGTTTCTTAATATTTTCAACTACGGCTTTGGCTTTCCCCTCAACTGCAGCAAATCCCGTTTGAGAAAAAATAAGAATAAAAAACAAGTTTAGAAATCTAGACATAGACGCGACTCTCCTAACAGAATGAAGCTGCAATTTGCACTCATCTATAAAATTCATCAAGCTTAAGCTGGCGTAAAAATCGAGTGATAGAATTTTACTTTTTTGACTCATAGCAATAGAGGTAAAAACTTCACAATTTTAAAGCTTTGTTCTCGACCAAGGCCCCTTCAATGATTCCCTCTTTAAACCGATTTAAATATACAGCAACAAAATGTAATTTTTTGGGGGTTGAATCTTGAAACAATGGGTAAAAAAACTCATCGAACAATTTGATATGGACTGGGCACCTGCTGAAGGTGGCAAGACAAAGCCAACTATTGATCTTAATGAGGATCGCGCCACTATCTTATATTTCTTAGATACTTATAATAAACATCTTTTTGAAATAGAGAAACACTCTGTTCGCAAGGTAAGAGATAAGTTAGATCAATTTTCTAAAGCTTTAGTAAATCCACAAAATCCTGATTCAGACAAATTACTGTTTCAAATTCGTCAGTTTTTTTCCAGCTATAGAATTGATGAATACTCTTATATACAAAACACCTTTGATGATTTTAAGCGTATTATCTGGGATTTTGCTGATCAACTTAGTGAGGATATTGAACAAGAAAAAACCTCGGATGATGAAGTTAAAGTAAGTCTCGAACAACTGCGCGAAGCCGTTGAAGCCAACTCCATTGAAACTCTTAGAGCTAAATCAAGAGAGTTCATTAATTTTTATGTTGAAAGACAATCTAAAAAAGATGAGCGTCGCACGAAAAGACTTAGCTCTATTCGAAAAAACCTAAATTCAGTTAAAAAGCAGCTTGTTGAAGCCAATCAAAATATGATGGTGGATCACCTCACTTCAGCCTACAATCGGAAAAGCTTTGATGAGCAGTTAAAAAAATATACTCAACTTGCCGAACTGTCTCAGAACTCAGTTTCACTTATTTTGCTTGATATTGATTATTTTAAAAAAATTAATGATAGCTACGGACACGATATTGGTGATTTTGTATTAAAAGAGTGCGTACGACTTCTCCAAGAAATATTTCATCGTGATGAAGACTTTGTTGCACGTATTGGTGGCGAGGAGTTTGCTATTATACTTCCCGATTTTAAAATTGAGCATGCCGTTAAAAAAGCTGAAGAAACACTTGCAAAAATCAGTAAGGAGGTTTTTGTTCAAGGGGATATGCAGATTAGTTTTACAGTCTCTATGGGGATTGCAGAACTTCTTAAAAAAGAAACTCCTGAGAAATGGCTTAAACGTGTTGACTCAGCCCTCTATCAATCAAAAAGTGGGGGACGCAATCGTTTTACAGTTGCCCTGCACCCTGCTCCTGACTCAAAAGTCGCCTAATCGGGAACTTTCTTTTGCCGCACCATTTAAGGAAAAGGTGCCTGGCACCTTTAGTCTTCAATTTCTTGAATGAGATTGTAATCAAGGGCTTCGATAGCTGTTAAATTCCAATCATTCACACGAAAGAAATTTCCTCTCTCAAACCAATCTTCAGCCTCGTCTCTTTTTGAATAATCTAATATGAGTTTTGCAGAAGCACCGTAATGAACATACTTGGCAAACAGGGTCATGGTAATAATAGATACATCTTGCTCGATCTCGTCATACCATTTCTTACACGCATCAAGCCCCTCTTTCTGGCATTTCCAGGCAAAGATCTCCATACCCCGACGTCCGATACGAGCTCCATGAAACATTAAGCTAGCAGTTCTATGAACTATGCGCCTTGATCCTGACTGCAGCAATAAAGTACAGATGCTAGAGCATACTGCTCCCTCTCTCACATGAGTTGTAATTTGTCGTTCTCTAATAATTTCAGCTAAAGCCAAACCAGCCTCAACTAAACCGCCGTAAGAATTTAACTCCACAACTTTAATTTCATGATTTGGATCATAGGCTTTTAACTCATCAACAAGCTCCCATCCTATTCCACCATCAATGTATAAAACCTCGCCCTGGCGATTGCACTTTGGCAACATTTCAAGAGAAGGAGTTAACGCTGGGTTGACTTGATAATTGTAGCAGCTAGATTCTTGAGCTAATGATTGAATTGAAAAAAGAATGAAAAATAAGCACAAAAATGATTTCACCAGTGTGTCCTTTAGTTAAAGATTGTGAACTATAAAACAAACAGCAAGAACTTGGCTTTAAGTAATTCATTTTATATACTTTTTATAAAATCATAACTAACTGATATTACAGGATTATTTTAATTTATTATGAGGAGCAACAATGAATTTAATAGACCCTATCTCAAAATGAGACAGCTTTTTAGCTTTTTTGACAGATGTAAATTTTAAAGAAGCTTTTCATTTAGTAGACAAAATATTTAATTTAAACAATCTAACTATTTTCTCACACAAAATATAACTTAAAACACTCGCAATTAAAATTTACTGTAAACGCTTTTTTGCGCAAGTGTGTTTCTTTATGAGCCTTACAAGCTTTTAAATTATTTTAAAGCTTGGTCTTTTCTTTGCAATGAACCTCAAGCATGAAAAATAAAATACAGATTTTTTTAATAAGTAGTCTACAAATTATACTTTTACTTTACCCGCAAGCGCGGGCCGACGTAAATATGAAAGATGCAAGCTTTATCTATAAAGATATAGATCTTGAAATTGGAGCTCATTTT
>CAYMKD010000326.1:0-3379 GCA_964390435.1 uncultured Pseudobdellovibrionaceae bacterium
AAAATGATATTGGTTTTTTCCAAATCGGTGGCGGCATTGCAGGCGATTTTCCAATTTGTGTAGTGCCTATGCTAAGCCAAGATTTACTTATGGATGATACCAAAGTGTGGAGTTACTTTTGTCAAATCAGTGATTCTACAACTAGCTATGGCTCTTACTCAGGGGCTGTGCCTAATGAGAAAATCACTTGGGGTAAATTAGGAGTGGATACTCCTAAATTTATCATTGAATCAGACGCCAGCATTGTGGCGCCACTGATGTTTGCTTATATTTTGGGATGGTAGATTTCTACTTACAAATTTTGAGATTTAAGTCGAACTGATCTACATTTTTCGTAGATTTAAAAGTAACTGTATCTAAGATTTCATTTGTTTGCTTGGCAACCAAACGTAAAGAGTGTTCTCCTTGAACACTCTTATTTATAGAATCAAAACTGCCATTGGCTTCAATTTTTATAATCGATGTCAGCTGATCATTATCCCAGAGTTCTACTTGCATAGATCTAAAATTCGGAAACATCTCTTTATCGCACAGTATTGCTCCCTTGACATGGATTTGATGTTTTACTGGAGATCCTAAGCTGCTTGTATTGAGTGGGGCGGGTTGAGGAGATATTGCAAGTCCTACCATTCCAACAGTTTGAGTGGTCGCAGATATTAAGTTGGCTTTTTCAGTTGATGTTGAGCAAGAATTTAAAGCTAAGAAGCATAGTATTAAAATGACACGTGAAGCGGCTTTCATATTTAAACTGCCTTTTTAATATGTAGTTCAAAAGTGCCAAGCTGTTCTGCTAAATAGTGCTTAGAAATTTTTAGTCCCCTGCAATAATTTAGAACTGGGAAATTAAAAACTTGTCGGCATTGATTGCGATCAATATTGGGGAGTTCATGTTCTGTTAAGAGTGTGTTTACAATTTGAACAGCATGATCTATATCATTTAAAAGAGTGCCGTTCCAATCCCAGATAATATGTTTTTTATTGTTGATAGTGTCATACAGATTGTGCATGTTGACTTTAATTTTAAACGTATGTACTTGAGTTTAGTCAAGCCTAAGCAAAGGAAGAAAATATGAAATTTAAAGCTTTATTTTGTTCGTTTACATTTGTTTTTTTATCTTCATCTGCATTTGCAGAGATGCTATTAAGTTATGAGAAAACTTCAGGTTTTGTGCCAAACGATAAGCAGTACAGAATGCATTGCGAGATTTTTGCAAATGCTGAGAGTTATGATGTAAGAGTTTTTTATCGAAAGGCATTGGATCAACCTCAATACAAATATTATACAACATTTATTAATCATGACGTGAAAGATTTAATCCAACAGGCAGGAGAAGTCGAAATCACTGCAATACAGGCTCCTGCGGATATTGGAAATAGTATTTTTACTTCCTATAAGCAAATTGCAACTGGAAAAACACTTGTAGTTGATTTAGGAAGTATGCGAGATGGTTATCAAGAGACAATAAACCCATCAGAGGCTGCTTCAGAATTAAAAAATATCTTATTAGATCTTTGTCATCTCTTAAATGTTTTAAATATATAACACCCTAGGCATATAGATTTTTAATCTGCTTGCAATGATCTTGGGCTATGAATTTGCCTAGCTGTTAGTTTGTGAAATCTGTAGACGAGAATCACAGCAACAAATGTGAGTCCAAAACAGAGGCTCCACCAGATTCCCTTATAACCATATTCTAATTTAAAAGCTGTTATATAAACCAGTGGGATGGTGAAGAACCAATAGCCAGTCAGTGTAATGAAGAAAGGGGTTTTAATATCTTGCAAGCCCCTAAGCAGAGTCACGCTGACAACTTGTAAGCCATCACAAACCTGAAAGAAAGCAGCAATAAAAATAAGATCTCTTGCAATGCTTAGCACCTGTTCATCTTGTACGTAAAAAGCCGTGAGTGGAGCGCGAAAGAGCCAAAAAATAATTCCGCATGTGGACATAAAAACTGTGGAGACAAACATACTGGTAAAACCTGATCTTCTTACACTTATATAGTCATTGCGCCCACTCTCATATGCCACACGAATACTGCCGGCAACACCGATACCAATGGCAACCATAAAACTGCTCGAAGCAAGGCTAATAGCAATTTGATGGGCCGCTAGAGCACTAGCACCAAGCCAGCCCATCATAATGGCTGCTGTGGCAAAGGCTCCCATTTCAAATAGTATAATAAAAGATCCGGGTAGGCCGAGTTTAAGAATCTCTTTTACTTTCTGAAGTTGGCCAAAGCCTAGAAGTTTTTCTGGCAAAAACTGCTTATAGTTAGAACTGCGCAAAACTAAAATAAATAATGCGGCAGCTATAATAAAGCGAGATAAAAAAGTTGAAATCCCAGCACCTGTAATCCCCAAAGCTGGAATAGAGCCAAAACCAAAGATAAATATATAGTTGCCAAAAAAATTTAAAACAACTCCCGTAAGCATAATCCACATTGGAGCCTTAGTGTAGGAGAGGCCTTCTGAAAATTGTTTACAGGCTTGAAAGAACATAACGGGGATAATTGAGCCAGCAACAATAAAGTAATAATATTTGGATTTCTCTACCACCAGACTCTCTTGGCCAAAGTGTTCAAAGAAGAAAGAAATAAGAATCATAAGTAGATAAAGTAGAATGCCTGCGCTGATAGCAATATTAAGCCCTGTGCGCCAATACTCACCACACTCTTTATTTTTGCCAGCACCTTGAGCTTTTGCAATTAAAGCGGAGATAATATTAGTAAAACCAAAACCAAAGCTCATAAAAATCATAAAGATACTATTAGCAAAGGCAACGGCAGCTAAATCATAAGCACCCACACGGCCAACCATAACCGTATCTGTAAGGTTAATTATGACTTGTCCAACCTGGCCTATCATTATAGGCAGGGCCAACTTAAGGAGTGAGCGAACTTCTTTAAACATAGATGCTTAAGGTAGTTCTAAGACTACATAGAAACAACTTCTTTAATTTCTGGAATGAGCTCCTGTAAGCGAGCTTCAATGCCCATCTTAAGGGTTGCTGTGGAGCTTGGACAGCCAGCACAGGATCCTCTCATATAGAGATAAACAATATTGTCTTCGTATTTATGAAATACAATATCTCCACCATCAAGAGCGACAGCAGGTCTGACTTCACGGTTGAGAATATCTTTAATCTTTTTAACCATCGGCGTGTCGTTTGAGTCGTCCTCTTCAGGTTCAAAATGATTTATAATGGCTTCGCCATTTTGTAAGTGTTCTTGGATCAGGCCAGCTAAGGGTTCGGCCAAAACTTCCCATTCGACCCAATCTTGCTTGGTGACAGTTATAAAGTCTTTTCCTAAAAAAACCGCATCGGTCCAAGGAAAACCAAAGATTTTACTGGCTAAAGGAGACTTTTCGGCCTCAC
>CAYMKD010000327.1:0-3364 GCA_964390435.1 uncultured Pseudobdellovibrionaceae bacterium
AAATCTCGAAAAATTTTTCGCTTTAAATTATCCACCAAATCATCAAGAATTAAAACATTCTGCGCAATACTTAAATCCTCACGGCTAATAGCATCAAAAGCATCATGAATCATATGAGTGACTTCTTCGCTGAGCCGCCTTACATCCCTTAAATCTTTAATAGGTGGCTTAAGTAAATAATATTTTGCACTCTCTGCAATATTAATGGCTTGATCGCCCATGCGTTCAAGCTCATTATTTATTTTAACTGCGGCAAGAATGCTTTTGGCCGATGACATGTTTAATCCAGACTCTCCGAGCTTTAATAAGCAAATATGATCAATTGTTATATGAAGATGGTTGATTTGATTTTCTGATGAACAAACATCGTGATAGTGAACCGTATTTCGCTCAAAGAGAATTTTAATGGCACTGGTGAAAGCCTTTTCTACAAGCTCACCACTCTTGAGAAGAGAGTTTTTTAAATCTGTAGAAAAGTAAGATGAAGTCTCTTTGGCCATGAAGTTATTTATCTATTAAAAAGCCTATCCGTCTTGTCAGCGTTTTGTTAAGTTTTCTAAAAAAGCCTTTAAGACCGCAGCATCTGGAGGATTTTGACAAGCATGGCTAAAAGCAACTCTGCTGTAGAGCTCTGCCGCAGCTGTTTTGCTGCGCTCTAAGCTACTATAATCTACTTTGTATAAACCAAAACGCGGCATAAAACCCTCTCCCCACTCAAAATTATCAAGTAAGGCCCAATGAAAATAGCCGTGGATTTTTACTCCCTGCTCAATAGCCCAAGCCACAGCTTGCAAATGTTCAATTAAGAATCTTGAGCGCACAAGGTCTTGTTTTTCAGCCCAGCCATTTTCAGTAATGATAATTGGAGTGTTAAATTTTTTTAGTTTCAAAAGAATATCTTTTAATCCTTGTGGGTAAAAGCTCCAACCCAAATCAGACATAATCTCACCAGGTCTTGCAAATTTTAAACTCATTGGTAACGGTGGCTGAGGCCAATGAGGGCTTTGTTCATATCCCCAAGATAAAATGCCGCGAGTATAGTAATTAATGCCAATAAAATCTAAATAAGAATTCTGTGAGCTACTTTTTGAAATTAGCGAGTTTAAAAAGTACCAATTATAAATATAATCTGAAACTTTAGTTAATGCCTGATCTAAGGGATGCCAAAATCGCCCAGGCTCAAATGCTAGCATATTGTGAGCAATACCAACTTGCATTGGCAAATGCGCCCAAGGACCAACTCGCTTGTACTCATGAATTTGTTTATAGGCTTGGCTATGACTTATTATGAGTTGTTGTAAAACTCTAATAAATTTTCGCCAACTAGTTTCACCAGGCGGCATAAAGTGCCCAAGATACCCGCCCACTGCCAACACTACAGGCTCATTAAAAGTACACCAGTAAGTCACTCGAGCACCAATGCGAATTAAAACTTGTGCAACAAATCTTTGATAGAAAAAATTAAAGTCTGTTGCTAAAACTCCTCCGCTCTCAGATAACCACGCTGGTAAGGTGAAATGATGAATACTAACAAACGGAATTAATCTATTTGCCTCACATTCACTTAAAAGTTGCTCAAGCCACTGCCATTCAGACTCATCCCAACAGCCTGGACTTGGCTCAAGACGTGACCACTCTAAAGAAAATCGATAAGAGTTTAAATTAAGATTTTTTGCTAAAAGAAGGTCTTCTTTAAATTTATTTTTATGATCACAGGCAACACCAGAGCTCTCAGCACTTCTTGTTTTTCCGGCTTGCTCCCACTGCCACCAATCATTGTTGGTATTGTGACCATCGATTTGGTGAGCACTTGTTGCTGCTCCCCATAAAAAGTAGGTGTCAAATGGGTTTAGTTTCAAGTATCCCGCCAGGCCCTACTCTTAAACGTTGTCCCCGCCATAAAACAGTATTGCCTGAGGCTACTTGGATCCATAAAGGAAGATGCAAAGCTTCACGAGCAAACCACCAAAAAACTGTTGTTACCTTAATTGATCGAGCACTTAAAAAGGCATTTAGCTTTAAATCACAATAACACCAAATAGAAACATGCAATCCCCACAGTACGGCAAAGTTAAAACCAGTCATTAAACTAATTCCCCAAGCTCCAAATAAACCTGATATAAATGGACCAAACAAAAGCTCAAAAGCAAAAGCTAAAGGCTCTTGTGATTTACGAATTCTCCCCCATCTAATATGTCTTTGCCAAAATTCTGACAAGCTTTTGTGGGCAATTGGCTGCACTACTGGATCTGCTTGCAGTATCACTTTTAAACCTAGCATCTTCATGGCCTCTCCTGCCATGTAATCTTCTGCTAAATAACGAGAAAGAACCTCCATACCCCCAAAGCGCTCAGCCGTACTACGTCTAAAAAGCATCGATTTACCTAGAACAACAGATTTACCAAAAGCATCTGCTAAGACCATCCAACGAGCATAAAAAGTATTTAAATACATTTCTTCAAGCTTGCCACCAAAACCTTTTCCCATTCTCCCGGCAACAACAGCTGTGACAATACCCGTGCCTGCATCAATATGAGCAACCATTCTTTTTAAATAATTTTTTGTAACTTGAACATTGCTATCGCTAATCAAGAGCCAATCAAAATGAGCCTCTTTGTAACTTTTTATTAAATTATTAACTTTCGGATTTGTACCACGAGCCACATCGCCAATAATCAGCTTTGTAGCTACATGAGGAAACTCCTGAACTAACTTTTGCACAACATTAATAGCCGGATCGTTCTCTTTGGCTACAGAGAATATAATTTCATATTTAGGGTAGCTTAATAAAAAAAAGGAGCGAAGATTAGATTCTAGATTAACTTCACATCCTTTAAGTGGTTTTAAAATAGAAATAGGCTGAAGTGCATATATCGCATCAGAAAATGGCGGGGGACATTTAAAGTGCCTAAGCGCTCTGCGAGTGCCCCAAAGCACCAAACTGAGTCCCAGCATTGAAATGCCGACAAAACCCCAAGTGACTAATATCAAAGTTCTTCTCCTCATAAAAAACAAAGCTAATTTTTTGTTTACGAATGGCCTCTAACACCGCCTCCGGGTGAAGCTCACAATCAAGAAGACTTTTCCAAGAGTTAATCTGGTCCGGCCTGTGTAGATCACTTGTAGCCACAATCGGCAAACCACTCTCTAAAACTTCATTAAAAAGATAAGGGCCGCTTGCCACTTCCCAGGCGTCAAGTAAAGAAGCCAATTCTTGGCGACGATTCCATAGATGATAGGTTTGTTTTTCTATTTTTCGGGTTGAGACTGGATGAGCAGCAATGCTTAAGGCGTTTTGCTCACGTAGTTTTTTTAGCATCTGCTCAATGCTCTCATCAGCACCAATGTATTCTTTAACTCCAAT
>CAYMKD010000328.1:0-3349 GCA_964390435.1 uncultured Pseudobdellovibrionaceae bacterium
TTCAAAAAAAATCTAATATTAATTATATACTTCAAGAGCTTGCCAATAATTTCCAACAACAAATTTTAGATGGAACAGCGTGGGCTAACACAGTAAATGACACCACAAATTCAAGCATGGCCTGCTTAAGAAATATGACAGCTTGTGCAGCAGGAACCTACAATATTACGCTTCGAGATGGACAGAATAATGTGTTTTTTAATCCAATACCTGGAACTAATGGTTTTACTGCTGGGGGGCTACCGTGCACAGCCTACAATGCCACCACTGGAAATGATTCTTGTCCAATAAGTTATCTTGTGCGGTGGACTCCATTATGTACCGGAACTTGCATTAATCCACAAATTCGAGTGGAAGCGGTAATGCAGTTTAAAGCTAATACCTACAATATCCCGCTAAATGTTGATAGATACAGTGTTCGAGTCACAAGAGGGCAAGCCATTCGTGATGAACCCATTTCTGTGGTCTTTTCTGAAATTGCATCCAATAGTGGTGGTGGAACTTGCTCTCCAGCACAAACATGGCTTACAAGAAATATTGGATCTGTTCAATTTGATCCTGCTGGAAATGTAGCAAGTTCAAATGCAACATCTATTACATTAAGACCCGGCTCTTATCAGTGTAATGTCTCTGCCAGTGGATTTAAAATAGACGGGTTTAAAATTAGACTTTTTAATTCAACTGGCGGCATTTCTCTTGGCTCTAGTCCAACGACTTATGCATCTAAAAATATGGCAGGGTCTGGGACGGCTGTTTTAAATACTAGTTTTACTTTGACCGCAAACAGCCAAATTCAACTACAACAAATTTGCGTTAGCACTACTAATAATTTTGATTGGGGATTACCTGTTCCAGATTCTGCTGGTGTTTATGGAACTTCTGTCTATTCTATTATTGGTTGTCGGCGTACAAATTAATTTTTGACTTAGTAGACCATTTTTTTAAAAAAATTGTTGCTAAGCGAATTTTTAAAATGGTGCTTAAAAAACGAAACCCATCATAAAAAAGACTTAATTTTGATTCACCAATTCTCTGCCGATAGTTAATTGGAATTTCAATAAATGGAATTTTTAGCTGCAAACACAGCAAAGTCATTGCGAGTGTAAAGTTTAAATGATTTGGCAGCTCAATTGAAAATAACCGAACTACGTCTTTACGTAGTAAACGCATTCCAGAACAACTATCATAAATTGTTTTTTGAAATAAAGCCCTAATGGTCCATACAAAAAGATTATTTCCAATGTAGCGAGTCCATGGCATTCCTCCCATGTTTGACAGTCGATTGCCAGAGACCATTTTTAAATTTCTATCTAACATAATCTGGATCATTTGAGGCAAATCATAAGGATCATAAGTATCGTCCATATCAAAAAATGCTATCAAATCTCCCTGACTGGCTTGCAAACCAATTTTTAAAGCTGCTCCATAACCTAGGTTGTGAGGGCATTTTATTAAACGCACATCTTCATGAAGCATCAATTTCTCAAAAGATTGATCCGTAGAAGCATCATCAACAACAATAATCTCAGAGTCTTGAATATGATTAGTAGGAATTTTATTAATAGCTTCACGAGTGCGCCTTAATACAGGGGCAATAGCATTTTGCTCGTTATAACAAGGAATCACAATTGAAAGCTTCACATCAACAGACTAACTTTGCCTCAATCAACACGCAAGTTTGTTTTAATGGAGCCGCGCAATACTGCAACTAATTCCAACTAGGCTCAAAAGAAAACAACTGCCTTAAGCTATAAGGCGAAGCATAAGCCCAGGGCTCAAATCTTGTAATTGCAAACTCTTTATTTGATTTTAGTTTCTGCATTATGGACTCAATGCAGAATTGCTCAAGCTCTTTAAGCGTATGCGTCCAACCAGCGCGATCTCCACAAATCAGTGGCTCTATTTGCCACTCTTCTTTATTTTTAACAAGAAAGGTTAGGTTATCACTCTCTAAAGGACGTAAATTATTTTTTATTTGATCTTGTATATAAATTTCTAAATTTTCTTTGCTGTATTGATTTGTAGCTGGCTCAAAAAATAATGCTTTTTGCCAAAGCCCTCCCCCTAGATTAATATAGTTTTTCTGTAAAAAATTACTAAGATCTGGTTCCAGTAAATACATTCTTGCAACAGATAAAATAATGTCAGGCCTAAAATCGATTAATTTTTGCATAGTATAGGAGTTGTTTATATAGTCACTTGGACCAACAAAAGAAACCAACATATTTTGCCCTCTGGGTAAAATTAAAATTCCATCAAAAATTCCAGCGTTTTGATGTTTATTCTCCCAGTCTTGAAGATATCCAATAAATTTAAATTGTTCTGCATTGTTAACTCTATACGCTACGTAAATGATATCTTTTATCCAAATTAAACTACTTAGGACTAATGCAATATAAACAATATATCTCATTTTATTTTTAAGAAGTTTTTCTAAAATCAGACCTGTAGGTAATATCCATATCGGGATATAGCTAGCAATATAGTATGGTAGTTTTTGGTTATGCATTAAAAAACAAAAACCTAATATAAAACTTATAATAATAACTATCCATTGATCCTTTTTTAGACCAACTCTTATTCGTTTAATAAATAAGGATCCCAAAAATAGTGTTAGTAACACTGATAAAACAGGAGATTTTAAAAAGGCTCTTTTAACATAATAAAAGTGACCCGTCCCTGACCATGAAAGTAAAAAATTTTTATCGTCATAACTTTTAAAAAAATAGTTAAAAGCATCTATATAGCCATCAGCCATTTGTTTCGCAACGCCATGGCTTTTTAAAAAAAAGATGACAATAAAAATTGTAGAAACTGGTAAGAAAAAAATAATTAAAAATTTTTTAAAAAAAACCAAGACAGGTTTTTGATTTGAATAGTCATGTATTAAATATGAAATCAATAAAGCTAATATCAAATAAACTGCTTTGGGAGTGATTAAAAATAATAAGGTACAACCGACTAATAAAACTACGTCTCTTTTAAATTTAAATAGCTTCCAATACTCTAAAAGAATTCCAAGTAAATATAAAAAAAGTAAGCTCGCTAGCATATCTGATCTCACTTGAAAGGACTGAAAGAAAAATCCAAAGCTTGTAGATAAAATAACTGTCCCTATTTGAGCTGAGCTAACACTCCAAAGCCGCTTAAAAATTTGGTAAAATAAAAGTAAAACTCCGGCCCCTATTAAAGAGAATAAAATTCGCGAAACCATTAAGTGTGAAACACTACTTAACGGAAATAGGTGAATAACTTTTAGAGGAAAGTAAAAGACAATTTTATAATAAACAGATGAGTTGTATAAATCAAAATTTCCTAACCAACGTGCAATTGAAATAGCCCAAAATTC
>CAYMKD010000329.1:0-3327 GCA_964390435.1 uncultured Pseudobdellovibrionaceae bacterium
CCTCAGCATCTTTTTGAGTATAAAGTGGCAACGCAGGTTCGTGTCTAGAGTAATGACTTTTATTAGCAAAAGCCGCATCCTCTTCTTGTATATAAGCGGCGTCTCTGAGCATGATTTCACAGAGGGCCTGGGTCCCAGAGGATGCATAAATAGGCCCGTGGTAGCCCTCTCGACTTAATTTTGGTAATAAGCCCGTGTGATCAATATGAGCATGGGTCAATAAGATGGCATCAATTTTAGCCATTTCACCAAGAGGCTCCCAGTTGAGCTCCCTAATATCTCTTGGCCCTTGAAAAAGCCCACAATCAATTAAGAGTCTAAATCCTTGATAGATAAATAAAGTTCGACTCCCGGTAACTGTTCTATTCGCACCCAAAAATTTTAGCTCTGCCATTAAAACTCCAGTTTTAACTATTTTCTTAGCTTCGCTGAAATATGCAAATTTTATGGCATGAGTCCTGCTAATAATAATGGAATATATTAATTTAACGTGCTATTTGGGTCAAATTAGCCCTAGTGCGAGACTTTTTGTCACGGGAGTATTATGCAAGATTCTAAAAAAGCCTTTATTTACGTAGTTGATGATGACAATGAAATGCGCGCCATGCTCAAAGACTATTTGGAAGGAGAGGGCTACGAGATTCATCCCTTTTCCTTAGCGCAGCAAGCAATTGATAAACTAAAAGAGCCAAATCAAAGGCACCCAGATCTAATTATTTCTGACATTCGCATGCCCAATATGACTGGCTTAGAATTCTGCCAAAAAGCCAAAGAACTACATCCAGAAATTCCATTTGTCCTAATTACGGCTTTTGGCAGCATCGAAACAGCTATTGAGGGAATCAAGCAAGGAGCCTTTGATTATATTACAAAGCCTTTTAAACTTGCTGAGCTCAATATTACGATAGAGCGTGCTATTCGCTATGATCAGCTGCAAAAAGAGAATAGTTTTTTAAAAGAAGAAATTAAAGGGCAATGGAAACTAGATAAGCTTATTGGTAAAAGTTCAGCCATGAGAAGCGTCTTTGATCTTATTCAAAGAGTTTCACATGCATCAGCAAATATTTTAATTACTGGCGAAAGTGGCACTGGTAAAGAAATGGTTGCTCAAGCCATTCATAAATTAGGACCAAGAAGTCAAAAGGCCTTTGTTGCTATAAATTGCACGGCTATTCCTGAAAACTTACTTGAATCTGAATTATTCGGCCATGCAAAGGGATCTTTTACGGGGGCTCACGCACGTAAAAAAGGACTCTTTGAAGAAGCTGATGGGGGAACTCTATTTTTAGACGAAATTGGGGATATGGATCTTGCCCTGCAAGCCAAACTTTTACGAGTGCTCCAAGAGAAAAAGATCAGACCTGTTGGAGATAATGTTGTCAGAGACATCGATGTTCGTGTCATTGCTGCAACTCACAAAGATTTAAAAGCAAGAATGAAAGAAGGACTTTTTAGAGAGGATCTCTATTATCGCCTGAGCGTTATTCCAATAGTTATACCTCCCCTACGCCACAGAACTGAGGATATCCCTCTGTTAGCAGAATACTTTTTAAAAAAATATTCGGCCCTTAATAGCTCTAAAGTAATGGGGCTTAGTAACAGCGCTATGCAGAAGCTCTTATCCCTTCCGTGGGAAGGAAATGTGCGAGAGCTTGAAAACTTAATGGAGCGTGTAGTGGTTATGACAAATAAACCACTTGTAGAAGCTGAGGATATTCCGACTAATGAAGACTCTACTTCGGAGCAGTTCTTTGGCAAAGCGATTCAAGATTATCCATCTTTAGAGAACCTAGAGAAGCGCTATATACAATTTATTTTAGACAAAACAGCTGGGCGAAAAGAAAAGGCCGCTCAGCTTTTAGGAATCAACAGACGCACTCTGTATCGAAAAGAAAGAGAGTATGGTTTCGTCGGTGCTCATGAATCTGAATCAGAGAGCAACTTTGAGCCTGAACCTCAAACTCCCGCTGGAATTTGAATCTCAAATGTGGTGCCAACTCCCTCGCGAGAGAAGAAGGTGAGTTTGGCACCTATTTCTTCAGACATTCTTTGCGCAATATATAGTCCCAATCCAGTGCCTTCTCCAACCTCTTTAGTGGTATAAAATGGCTGAAAAGCTCGACGACTGACCTCTTCACTCATTCCCTTTCCTGTATCCGATATTACTAAATCCACAACCCTATTTCTTTGATGGGCATGAATGATAATTGAACGAAGTTTATCTTTTTTTATGCCGTAGCTGTCTTTTTCCATAGCCTCAATAGAGTTAAGAAACAGAGACATAAGGATTTGCTGCAACCTAGATGGTTCCACATGAACCATCATTTTAGGATCTATTTGCACTTCAACAGAAATTTGTGAGCGTACACATCTTTGCTTAAAAATGAGGAGCACAGCTTCAACCTGTGTTTTTAAACTACAGTTTTCTTTATTTAATTCCTGAGACCCTGCCTTTAAATTCCTAAGTGAATCAATAATGGCGGCCATACGATCTACTTCTTCTATTATAATTTCAAGTCCACGACGATGCTGAGATTCAAGCTTGTCCGCCAGAAGCTCTGCTCGCCCACGAATAGTAGACAGTGGATTGCCTAGTTCATGAGCCAAACCATCAAATAATAATCCAAAAGATTCTGCACGATCTTTATGTATAAGCTCGTACAAACGCGTCAGATCTATATTAGGAACTTTTAACTGCATAAACACTCCTATAAATTATATAGGCAAGATCCATTCCAAAAAAATGGGGGCTGAAAGCCAATCTATGGCATTAATAAAAAATTATGTGGCAATCTAGCCCATTTTTCCTTATGATCTTTGGCCAATATGACTCAACTCGACACAGAACCTCAGATTGCTCATAATTTCGATTTGGCCCTAAAAGAACTTAGAGACCAAAAATTTGCCCTTGATCAGTCATCTATTGTAGCTATTACGAATTCAAAGGGTCAGATCACATATGTGAATAACAAGTTCTGTGAGATCTCAGGCTATAGTCCCGAAGAGCTTATAGGGAAAGATCATAGAATTATTAATTCCTCTTACCATCCAAAAGAATTCTTTTTAGAACTCTGGCAAACAATTAAAATGGGCCATGTTTGGCGTGGAGAAATTTGTAATCGCAAAAAAGATGGAACTCTCTACTGGGTCAATACAACTATTGTTCCCTTTCTTGATTCTGAAAATAATCCCTATCAGTACTTGGCTATCAGACATGACATTACCAATTTAAAGCTGGCCCAACAGCTCATTGATGAACAGCAAGAAAAACTAGTAGCTTCTTCCAAGCTATCAGCTCTTGGGGAAATGGCGGCTGCCATTACCCAT
>CAYMKD010000330.1:0-3291 GCA_964390435.1 uncultured Pseudobdellovibrionaceae bacterium
GTTTTTTCAAGACTTTTTAAGACTGTCAAAATCTATAAGCGATGAAGATAAAATGGCAACACTAGCAGAGCTTACTGCGATGAGCATAGTTGAAGCATATAAAAACTTTTTACCAAATATGCCAAGTCAGATTGTTTTATGTGGGGGCGGAGCTAAAAACGCTTATTTAAAGTTTCGCCTTCAATATCATCTGCCCAAATCTATAGTGAGCACTTCTATGGATTATGGTTGGCCCCCAGAGGCGGTAGAAGGTGGAGCTTTTGGATTATTGGCTGCGCTACGGGTTTGGGAAATTCCCGGCAACCTACCAAAAACAACAGGAGCTAGGCGCGCTGTTCTTTTAGGTAAAATTACAAAATAATTTGATTTTTTAAGTGAGCCCCTGATTCAACAGAGCTACCTGGTAAAAGAACACAATTTTCAATTGTTGTATTCTCAGCAATTTTGCAGTTATCACCAATAACCCAAAAACCTGAAAGCTGAGTACTCTCAGGAATTTTTGCAGATTTGCTGACAAAACCTAAGCCTGATGGAGTTTCTTGCAAATAAGAGTTTGGAGCCCAAGTGCTTAATAGTTGTTTAAGGTAACTGCTCTTATTGCTTTTTAAAACTTGAAGCGCAGACTCCGTAGATTTCAAAAACTCAGTAGTCGAGCCTGTTTCAAACCAATAGCAATCAAAGTGATGAGCAAGCACTTTTTCGCCACGAGCTAGGGCATTTTTTAAATTATCATAAAAAATATTGCTTTCTATTCGAGCTGGAATCCAATCAAAGATTTCGCCAGACAAACAAATAGCACCAACATAATGTTTGGCTTTAAGACTTGGATCTTTTGTAGGATTGACTTTGCCAAAGCCATAAACTTGAGATTTTTCATCTACCCAAACCGCACCAAAATCAGAGCCAACACGAGGATCATCAGTAACTAAAATTGTTGCAAGGGCACCTTGTCTTTTGTGTTCCGCATACATGTTTCTGAGGACGCCCGTCTCTCGAGGTATCGTGACCTCGTCTGCATTAAAAAGCCAAAAATCAGTTTCATCTTCGAAATAAGAAAAGGCATGGCCAAGTCCACCGCCACTTCCTAGAAGCTTTGTTTTTTCGTCGGAAAAGTGAACTTGATATGATTTTTCCGATAGAGGACGAAATAAAGATTTAACTGCTTCTGGTAAGTGATAGGTGTTTACAACCAGGTTATTGATTTCTAATTCTCTTTGAAATTCCAGAGTATAAAAAGCTAAGGGAACATTTAAAAAAGAAACAGCTGGTTTAGGAACTTTTTCTGTAATAGGGCGGAGTCTCTGACCTTCGCCTGCTGCTAAAAGCATAGATTTCATAAAGCCTCGTATTTCTTTTCGGTAGCACCGGAATCAGTTAAAATATTTGCAAAATTCTTGTATTCGGGAAAGTGCTTTAAACTCTTTAGCACAGTTTTAAGTGTAGGCGAAATATACTTTAAGTAACGCGTGTCTTTTCTTTGCATATAGAAGCTTGCGAAACTGCCACAAGCTTTAAAACATCTTTGAACAGATTGAAGCTCATAGATTTCATTAAAATGGTCAAGAGAAACTTTTGCTGCATTTTTAAGCTGTGCTTGTGCATGGTAATATTCAAGAAGTTTTTGCCCCATGCTGGCGCTAATATTTACATAAGAGTCTTTTATCAAGCTGACTAAGTCGTATTGAATTGGGCCCATTCGAGCATCTTGAAAGTCAATAACATAGGTTTTGCCAAGTTTTAGCATAATATTGCGGGAGTGGTAATCTCGATGAGCGATGTATTTAGGCTCAGCATCTAATCGAGTACAGATCTTAGTGAAAGTGTTGGTAAGCTCAGTTTCAGCCAGAGCACTTAATTTAAAGCTCAATAAACCTTTTATAAGGTTATCTTTGCCATAGTTGAGCTCCCACAAAAACTTTTCCGTATCAAATTTTATTTTAAAAGCCGTGCAATCACTTTTGTTAGATGTGGCTGTGTAGTGAATTTTAATAAGCTCATCAATGGCTTGATGATAAAATGGCATAGAGAGTTCTTCGTTTTGATTTTCCCAAAACTTTCTCTCCAATGTCAGGTCCCCTAAATCTTCTAATAAAACAAAGCCCTCATTAGCTGATAAACCAATCACTTTTGGAACATGCACACCATTTTTATGAAAATGATCCAAAACACTTAAAAATGGATAAGACTTTGGATCAAAAGGCTCCCACTGCATTAAAACATAGGGTTGGGATGCTAAAATAACTCGGTAATATTTGCGAGTGGAGGCATCACCAGCAAGGGCAAAGACCTTAAAGTCAGAACTTCCAAGCGTTTTTTCAAGAAATTTGTTAAATGGATTTTCGCTCATTAATTGTCCTGCTGCCACAATTGGTTGAATCATAATAAAATGATGTCAGAACTAATGCGACTTTGCAACAAAGAGCTTAAATATCGTTGGTCTACTGACTGCCCTCTATCGGCAGACAAAACAAGAGTTTTAAAACCTCGCGACGAGATTTTCCGTCGATTGGGAGTTGTTCAACCTTAATGAGGTGGCGGCAAAATCTAATTTCTGAGGGGCTTAACGTTGAAAGGTTAATCAAAATAAGAGCCGATTTGTGCTGGCTATCCAAATTTTGTAAGTTCAGGATAAGGTTTTTTTGTTTTTCGTTTAATCTTGCCCAATCCTCTATGTAGATTGTGATAGCACCCAGTTGAGCGAGATCATTTAAATTATGTAGACTCTGTGAAAGCTCACTCCAAGGCAAAAAAGCAAAATGCTTTTGCAGCTCATGAATGTCTAGAGCAACTCTACCAACAAGTTCATTATGTGAGCCAATAAGGCCAATCACTCGACTTGGCATAATCGCCAAATCGCCCTTTACATCGCGAATTTCTGTTTGGCTAATTAAACTTAAATCATCTACGTCAATGACCTCTAATGGACCAGAAATTGTACTGGTATTAGAAGTTTGCTCATTACTTTTAGCTTCCAAAGAAGAAAGTTTTCGTGATTGCTTTTGGCTTAGCAAAGAGGGTGCAGCAATTAAACTAATTAGATCAGAAATTTTTTGTTGTGAAAGTTCTGGCAAAGAGGCTCCTTTTTCAACTACAAAATTGGCAAGCCAGTCCTCTTCATGCCATACGGGGACGATCAAATCTTCATTTTTTACCTTGGGTTTTGTAAGTATTTGAGCCGTCATTGTTTGCAATTTAAGGCGACGGTCAAACTGCTTTAAAACGATTTGATCCAATCGACTAAATATATTTTTAGTGAGCGACAAAGTATTTTCCATTAACCACCTGAAAATT
>CAYMKD010000331.1:0-3278 GCA_964390435.1 uncultured Pseudobdellovibrionaceae bacterium
AAATTTGCACCAGTTGTGCGTACTCTTTAGGCGCCACCTTATCATTACGAATAGCTTGTGCTAGCGGTGTATGGGTCAGTTTTTCGCCATGAATTCCAATGGCAATATCAAACTCTTTGCGTAATAGTGAATAAATGGCCTCTGCACCGAGTTGGCTGGCCAAAATTCGATCTCTGGCTGTCGGGGTTCCACCGCGCTGTATATGGCCTAATATACATACTTTGGCATCAAGCCCTGATTTTTTTCTAATAGACTCTGCAAGGTCGTAAGCGCGTCCAGACTTTTGCCCTTCAGCTGCAATCAAGATGCTGCTTTTTTTACCTTTAGCTTGGCCTGCTTTAATATGTTCAATTGCTTTATCAACAGAAACTGGGCTATCAGGTGTAAAAACCTCTTCCGCACCACCAGCAAGCCCGACACTCAGAGCAATAAAACCTGAATTGCGACCCATAACTTCTACGATGAAAAGACGATCATGGCTGGCAGCTGTGTCTCGGATACGATCAATCGCGTCAAGTGCCGTATTAATTGCGGTATCAAAACCAATCGTACTTTCAGTTCCAAAAATATCATTGTCGATAGTTCCTGGAACTCCCACGCTGGGAATTTTCTGCTCTTGCCATAAAAGATGAGCCCCCTCAAAGGAGCCATCGCCACCAATACATACAAGAGCTTCTATTCCTGCAGCTTTTAAGTTTTGTGCTGCTTTGGCTCGTCCTTCAGATCGCATAAACTCTTGGCAGCGTCCCGTCTTTAAAATAGTGCCACCTCTTTGAATGGTGTTGGCAACAGAGCGTAAGTTGAGCAATTCAAATTGATTATCGAGCATTCCTTGGTAACCATGAAGAATACCGACGATTTCAAGTCCTTCGTGGATACCAACTCGCACACAGGCTCGAATGGCAGCATTCATTCCAGGAGCATCCCCACCACTTGTATAAACACCGATTTTTTTCATTAAGCTCCTTAATGAATTTAAATAAAAAAAGCCAAGCGTAAGGCTCGGCTTTTTTCATTGTAAATATAAAAATTCAATTAGCGAACTAAATTTTTAAACTCAGAACCTGGGCGAAATTTAGGAAACCAAGCCGCCGGAATTTTAATAGCTTTACCAGTTTGAGGGTTGCGACCAGTACGAGCTTTGCGTTTTGCTTTAGTAAAAGTGCCAAAGCCAACAAGTTTTACATCATCACCTTTTTTAATAT
This sequence comes from uncultured Pseudobdellovibrionaceae bacterium, assembly GCA_964390435.1. Classification (GTDB taxonomy): domain Bacteria; phylum Bdellovibrionota; class Bdellovibrionia; order Bdellovibrionales; family Bdellovibrionaceae; genus CAYMKD01. The sequence goes on from CAYMKD010000331.1 coordinate 1,206, forward strand.
TCTTTTTAATAAGCTCTAGGGTCACATCAAGCATACGTTCAGAGTCTGCTTTTGTCATTTTTGATTCTTCAGCTATTTTTTCGATCAGCTGTGCTTTGTTCATTTGGTCTCCTCTTTGTTGTTAATAAATAATATTGTAGTTAAATTTTGTTTTTAGAGATTGAAAGAAAAAAACTCATCAGCGTCAACAAAAATAAATTAATCTTCTGTGTAATTCTCATTTACTTTATTTTCTTGAGCTTGATCAATGTCCACTTTTTCATCACTTGGGACACGATAGCTCTCATCAGCCCATTGCCCAAGATCAATTAATTTGCAGCGCTCCGAGCAAAAGGGGCGAAATGAATTTGTAGGTGCATATTCAGTTTCTTTGCCACAGTGCGGGCATTTAATTTTTTTTGCTTGCATCATGAGTAAGGATTATGCCGTAAGAGTTTTTTTGTGTCAAATTTGTGAAGTTTTACAAATTAAGAATTTAATAGAAGTTATTTTGCGGTCAGCCAAATAATAGCTGACCTAAAAATTAAAATGGAAGTCCACAGCGTGGTTGATTTGGTGCACAGATGTTGGCTCTACCAGTTGCCATGACAGTACCATCAGTATCCATCGAACCATTTAGGACTCTCAATGTAAAATCCCAGTATGTATCTGTGAGTTTACCATTTGGTACATCGATTATTATAATTTTTTTGTAACCCTTTGTATCTGGAGGTCCATTGGCTCTTAATTGAAAGCCATTCCCTTTAGGCCATGGATACATAACTATTTTAAGCGGATTACGTGCAGCACTTGGATTGTATAAATAGAGGCTGAAGTCATAAGCAAAATTTGTGAGAGCAGGTTGAGACATAAAAACCACTTCAACTTGATTTGCTGATGTATCTACAGTTGTCAGCATCATCATATGATAGCTGTTTCCACCAGTCCAGCTATTGCAATTTGAAGGAGTGTTGCTGTAGTTAAAAATTCCACGGTTACAAACGCCCATCATTTCTTCAATAAAGGTTTTGTAATTGCTAGTAGGGCTGTAACTAATTACATTTGTAATACTACTTGGATTAGATTGAGCAAAAAAACCAGCCGGCCCCACAACTAAAGGAGTCACAGGAGTGACTTCAGGTGGTGGTGGAACAGGAATAGCATTATCTTCTTGAGCGCAAGACACAAAAAATAATGCCACTAATAATGTCAAGAAACTCAAATATTTTGAGTGTCTCATTTTAAGACTCCTCTAAAAAAACGACCAATATAACTATATAAAATTAAAGCTAAAGATAGGTAGGTACGTTCTTAGTCCTCTAGCCTACCTTGTATATATTCATGATCTATACCAAAGGACGTTTATGTATAAATTAGCTATATTTGATTTGAGGGTTTAAAGCTCTGCTGTAGGTGCCCTTAAATGGCACCTGTGACAAGAAAGGGCTTTTTTAAGCTAATTAAGGATGTCTTCGGCGATAGCTTGCTCCACATAAAAACCATTATGAGAGGAGCTCATAAAGTGTTGATAAGTAAAGTTTGGCATGCCTACAAGACTGTTATTTTCGTAAGTATATATTTGAGCAGGTACGAAAGTATCAAGCTCACTAGAGTAAGAATAGAGTCTTAGATCATTATGGGTTTTCAAGGCCTCTTGAATAGAGCTTAATTGCAGCTCATCTCTTTTTAAATTATAGAATGCATTTGCGATCTGATTTTGACTAGAATCCGCAGAGCCCTCAAAAGGAAGCATATCGTAGCTCTCCGTTTTATCAAAAGATCCAAGGCATTCATGTAGGAGCCAAGTCTCTGGAGCATAGTTAGACTCTTGAAGTGCTTTATAGGTTTTACTACACGAAGCGCCCTTATATTGCATTTCAATTCTTGAGACGGTGGCAGAGCCTAAATTTCCTTTTTGAGCGATGATGGCTGCTGCAAAGTAGATCCATGGCTTTTGTTTTTGCCAATCGTCAGGATGATCAGCAATAGCGTCAGTGAGTGCTTTAATATCTTCATGAAGGTTATCCCAATATTGAAAGCCTAGATACCCTACAAAGTCAGTCAGCATGCCAATGCCACAGACTTCATCAGCTC
>CAYMKD010000332.1:0-3271 GCA_964390435.1 uncultured Pseudobdellovibrionaceae bacterium
GTGCCTCGTGGAAAAGTTTTTTGGCGTGTTAGATCCTTAAGCTTAACCAACAATTCATTTTCAGACTGGACGGAGGTCCGTGAATTTTTAGTCCTTTATGCCGAAAAGAATAGATAACGTAAGGGTATCTATGATGAATGACTTTAAAATATTTGATACCTTGCTTGAGCCTGTCTTTATATTAAATAAAGAGCGCAAGGTAATCTACTGCAACGAACCCGCAGCACTCTTATGCGACTTATCTATAAGACGTATTTTAAAAGCTAAAGATTTTTTAGAAATTTTAAGATTTAAGCCAGAGCCGCCTGATTGGCTAAGCAAGTTAACTGACATCAAAGCCCCTACTGCTTATAAAGAACTCAACTTTGAATCAGCATCTGGCAGCCAAGGTAAAATTCAGATTACAGCTCAACCACTATCTTTAGATCAAAAAGAAGAAGCATGGCTTATTTATTTTCGTGATGTCACTCTTGAAGAAACACTGCAAAAAAAATATCGAGCGGAATTAGAACAAAAAGAAGATGTCATTTTAGATTTGCAAAAAGCGCAAAAAGAATTACAAAACTACTCTAAAAACCTCGAAAAAATGGTTGAAGAACGAACTGCTGAAATCAGTGAACTAAATCATTTATTAAAAGCTCTTCTTGATAGTTTGGGCCAAGGATTCTTTGTCTTCAATAAAGAGGGCAAGTGCCTTAGTGTTACCTCTAAAGCTTGTCAACAAACAGTGCAAACAAATCCTAGCGGTCAATATGTATGGGATGTTTTAAAACTTGGTGAAAATCAAGTTAGTGGTTTTAAAAAATGGCTTACAACTATTTTTGCAGAAATGTTGCCTTTTAGTGATCTTGCCGCTCTTGGTCCACAACGCTTTACTCACTCAGAAGGTCGCCATATATCTCTTGAATACTACCCTATGAGAAATCCCGAAAATCAAATGGATGGCGTCGTCGTTGTCGCCTCGGATATTACGAATCTTGTGGAAGCTCAAGCCGAAGCTGAAAGAGAACGACATTTTGCAGAACTTATCACCACGCTTATACGCAATAAACGTGGGGTTTTAAGTTTTATAAATGAAAGTAAAAAACTCTTGATTGATTTAGAAAATGTCACTCAAAAGTCTTCTGAACAAAATCATGAAGAATTATTTAGAGTACTGCATACCTTAAAAGGTGGAGCTGCCAGTTTTGCAGCTTTTGATATGGCAGAACAATGTCATAAGGCAGAAAATATTTTAACTGAACTTCGTTTTGAATCAGACTCAGAGGCACAAAAAAACTACTGGCAAAAGTTAGATTTAATTAAAGATGAAATTAACAATCATTTTTCTCAGTATATTGAAACAACACAAGATGTTTTGGGTAAAAAAATTGAGAGCGAAAGAACAGTTGAAATTCCAGCCAAACAGATTATTGAACTAGCAGATCAAGTTCGCCCACTCCCTGGAGGAGAAAAGCTAGCTCAAAATTTAGTTTATGAGTACGCTTGTGAGCCAATTTCTTTTTATTTTGAATCTTATCAAGATATAACACAAGAGGTAGCACAAACTTTAAGTAAACAAGTTGAACCTATTAAATTTATCGGAGGAGATCTTCGCATTTGGGCTGAAGCTTATTCAGATTTATTTAATAGCTGTGTTCACGCATTTAGAAATGCTATCGATCACGGCATTGAGGCCCCTCACTTAAGACAAGAAATTGGCAAACCAGAGGCTGGGAAAATTTCAGTTGAATTTAAATTAGAAAAAAAATCATCATCTCTCAAGATTCTCATTAAAGACGATGGTGGCGGAATTTCGCCTGAGGCAATTCGTAATAAACTTTCAAAGCAAGGCATTGTTATTTCGGATGAGTCTGATGAGCAAATCATTCAGCATGTTTTTGACAGCCAGTTCTCAACGCGGGACGAAGTTACAGAAACCTCCGGTCGCGGCGTAGGAATGGATGCCATTCGTTTTGCAGCTGAAAAACTTGGCGGCCAAGTGTATGTTAAGTCTTCTATTGGCAAAGGGACAGAGCTTTATATTGAAGTACCTTATATTACTGCTCCACTTAAAGACCTTAAAGCTGTTGCTTAATAACTACCCTACTTGAGGGACAACAAGCCGGGCAGTTATTATTTCTTATGCTTATCCCAAACGGTTTTAAGCTTTTCTTCAAATGTTTTTGGAGAAAATGGCTTTACGATATATTGGCTGACGCCAGCAAGAACAGCTTCGGTCACTTGATCTCGTTCAGACTCTGAAGTTAGAAGAACAAAGGGCAAGGTCTCCCACTCTTTAAAAGCTCTTACTTGCTTTAGAAGATCAAGGCCTTTAAGTTTTGGCATATTCCAGTCAGAAATCACAAGTTCTATGGGGTTACCATCGGCTTTACCTTTAAGCATAACTTGTAAACCCGCCTCTCCATCCTCAGCCTCAGAAACGTTCTTAAAACCCATATTTTTGAGCTGATTTTTGACCATTTCGCGAATGGTGGGCATATCGTCAATAACTAATATCCGGATCTGCGGTGGAAACATGGCTAACCCCTTAAAAATAGGCTTACTTTCATTTAGCCTCTGATCAAAACCCGGGGTCAAAAGCTTTCTTTTTAAGTATGACTTAAGTCCTACTTGCAGTTAAGCCTGTCATTTGGTATCAAGTCTGTTTGGAATAGACCGAAGCACGTGGTGCTGCGGCGCGCAATTAAGGAGCTCCTCATGGCTAAGAAATCAGGACGTATTATTGTAACTCTAGAATGTACAGAAGCCCGCGCTGCCGGCAAACCTGTCTCTCGATATACAACAACAAAAAATAAAACTAAAACTCCAAGTCGTTTAGAAAAAAAGAAATACAACCCAAATCTAAAACGTCACACTGTTCATCGCGAAACCAAATAAATTTTGGTTAACCAATGATCCTTACAGACTATGAGATTCTTAGCCAAATAGAAATCGGTTCAATTGTTATTGAACCTTTTAAACCTAAATGTTTGGGAACCAACAGCTACGATGTGCATTTAGGCAAAACATTAGCTATTTACGAAGATGCTGTTCTAGATGCCAAAAAGCATAATCAGATTAAAACTTTTGAAATTCCACCAGAGGGCTTTATTCTACAGCCTAATGAACTCTATTTAGGAGTTACTGAGGAATATACTGAAACTCATGCTCATGTTCCTTTTTTAGAGGGCAAATCAAGCGTCGGACGCCTTGGAATTGATATTCATGCGACTGCCGGCAAAGGGGATGTTGGTTTTTGCAATTTCTGGACACTAGAAATTTCTGTTAA
>CAYMKD010000333.1:0-3270 GCA_964390435.1 uncultured Pseudobdellovibrionaceae bacterium
GGGCCATCGGGCATACAAAAACTAGGGCCAGCTTCATTTTTACGGATTATTTTTTGATAAATATTTTGTTCATCCCACTTTTGAATAGTGAGAGGCTCTTTTACGGGCAAGTTGCCCTTCATCGGGAAGTCCGTTTTAGGTAAATGGAGTGTTGCTTTATAATCCGGGGTGTTTTCGCCCACATGCACCTCTTAAGAAAAAATCTAATTTAGCCTAAGAGGAGCTTAAAGTAAACTTTATGAAGTCTAAAGAATGGACTTTGCTTTACTGTAGCCGAGAGTCACTAAAAGGCGTAGAGCTTCGTTTTCTGAACTTAAGTTAAAAGTATTTTTGACTTCATGAATCATTTGCCAGCTTTTATCATCTAGTAAAGCCTTAAGATCTAGATTTGGGGGATTATAGTTAGGGTTTTTTATAATTGGCCTAGTTTGGGGCTGAGCTGCCGATTCAGTATTTTTTGGGGCCTGAGGCTGTGGAGAACTATGTGTGAAGCGAATAGGTTCCGTAACTTCAAACTCTCCCATAAGGCCAGCAATATTTTTCAGCTCAGATTTAAAGGTTTGCACACTTGGTTTTTCATTAGAGTCATCACCGCTGCGCTGAGCTTTTAAGTAAAGACTCACGAGGGAGTCAGCGCCTTGAGCCATTTCCTTTATAGACTCACTCTGATTTTGTAACCAAGCATACGCTTTGGCTAAAGTATCTCGAGTGTAGGCCTGTGGAGGCATTTGATTTATAGACATGGGAAATGACCGTACAAAAAGCGCCTCATCTCAGCAACTATTAAAATTGCGGCTAATTAAGATTTTTTTCTTGACCTTGTTTCCTGGGGGCTTTGTTAAGCCGGATCACTGAAATCTTTGGCAACAATTCCGTACTTTTCAATTTTTCTAAGCAAAGTCTTTTTAGGGATATTAGCGTGCAAAGCAGTTTGATTAATTCGGCCTTTAAATGTCTTAAGGGCTTTAATAATAAACTCTTTTTCAAAGCTTTCTTTTTGCGCGTTAAAATCAAGTTGATCCGCCGAAATATTTCCTAAATCATCTAAGCTCAGCGGCTCTTCGTCGAGCTCCATATCATCGTTAGCCTGGTGGTTGACGGGGCTTTGAGTTTTATGGGCAACAAAAGGGTTTTCTTGAGCTTCGATAATATTAACACCTGTAGAGTCTAACAAAGATTCTGGTAAGGAACCCAATGTGAGTAAATTGCTATTCTCTAATATAAAAGAGTGTTCAATAACATTTTCAAGCTCACGAATATTTCCTGGCCAGTCGTATTTTTTTAAACAAGCCATGGCCTCTTGAGTAAGTCCTGATATTTTTTTGCCATGAGCTGCATTGAATTTTTTAATGAAAATATGAACCAGGCTATCTAGATCATCTTTTCTATCAGCAAGTTGCGGTAAAAATATTGGGATGACATTTAAACGGTAAAATAAATCTTCTCTAAAAGTGCCTTGCCTGATCATATCTTCAAGCGGCCTATTGGTTGCTGCAACAACACGTACATTAGATTCGATTTCTCTATTTGATCCTACAGGAGTAAAAACCTTTTCTTGCAAAACGCGTAAAAGCTTTACTTGCATGTGGAGTGGTAAGTCCCCAGCTTCATCTAAAAACAAAGTGCCATTTTCAGCATATTGAAATTTACCGATTTTACGTTGATCAGCACCGGTAAAAGAACCCTTCTCATGGCCAAAAAATTCTGATTCAAATAAGTTTTCTGGAATGGCCGAGCAGTTTACAGCTACAAATTTATGATCTTTGCGAGCCGAATTATAGTGGATGGCTCTTGCTACAAGTTCTTTTCCAGTTCCTGAAGCCCCTCGAATCATCACAGGAGTATCTACTTTAGAGAGTCTGTGGATGATGTTAAAGACTTTTTGCATTTGCGCTGTATTGCCAATAATTTTTTTGCCAGCTTCGTTGAGTGTAGGAGCAGAGGCTGCAATATTAGAAATCATGGCATGGGCCGCAATGGCTTTATCAACAAGCGAAATAAGTTGCTCACCAACCACAGGTTTAGAGAGATAGTTGTAAGCTCCCTCTTTAACTGCAACAACAGCATCATCAATGGTTGCAAAAGCTGTTAACATAAGAACGATAATGCCTGGATCGTATTCTTTGATTTGTTTTAAGGTATCAAGTCCGCCCAGTCTTGGCATATCTACGTCAAGAATAACAACATCGTAGCGATCTGCTTTGATTTTTTGCATGGCATCTAGGCCATCAAAGGATTCATTTACCGCAAAACGAGCTGTACTGACTAGAGCCGATTGAACAGACAGGCGAAGGCCCTGATCATCATCGACTACTAAAACTTTAAGCATGTCAGTTCTCCTTATGGCGGTTAGCACCCAAACCTGCATAGTCTATACACTAAGTAGGGTCTTTTTTTAAGTTTTTTTAAATCTCACTGTTTTAGAGGAAGGATCACTGTAAATGTAGATCCTTGCCCTTCAGAACTTTCAACAAAAATTTGTCCATGATGAAGTTCTACAAAGTATTTTGCAAGGTATAGGCCAAGCCCTGAGCCCTTAACAGGTGAGCTTTTAGCAGAGTGGCTGCGAAAGAATTTCATGAAAATGTTAGGAAGTTCGTCACTTGGAATGCCCATGCCTTGATCTGCAATTTGTACAATTATTTTGCCGTCAGACTCCTCTGAGGTGACTAAAACACTTGAGCCCTCAGGACTATATTTAATGGCATTTTCAATAAGATTTGAAAATACCTGACGAATCAGATCCACATCCATTTGAATGCTAAAGAGAGGATCCAGTTCAAAGCGCAGCTGGATATTTTTAAGTTTGGCTGCGAACTCATACTTTTGCGAAACCTCTTGGAGCAGGCCATTGATATCTTTACTGCTTAAGTTTAACGAGATTCCCTGGCTCTCAAGGCGGCTGAAATTAAGAATAGAACTAATAAACTGCAAAAGATCCTCGCTGGATTTTTGCACGCTTAAAAGAGCTTCTTTTTGCTTGTGGCTTAAGGCGGTTGGATCTCTAAAGATCACATCAATCATGCCTTGAATGCGCGCAAGGGGAGTTTTAAGATCATGTGACATCATACTGATAAAGTTATTTTTAAGTTCTTCAACTTGAGTGAGGAGTTGGTTTTTTTGAAAGTACTCCCAGCTGCGGCGGTTCTCGACAATAAGACGATAGGGTATAAAAAAGTAGTAACTTAAAAAGATCGCTAAACAAGGTTGGGCCAGAAAATCCTGTTGAATAAACTCCTGTTCCTCCATTTGTATTAGTGTTTGCAAATT
>CAYMKD010000334.1:0-3244 GCA_964390435.1 uncultured Pseudobdellovibrionaceae bacterium
TTAAAGTTATCGTAGTTAAAGTTATTGGTAGAAACTTAGAGGTTTTAGGGTCTGGCGGTCTATTTTTTGATGTTTATTTTGGAGATTGGATGGCTCCCTTGCTGCTTATTTGGTTACTTTTTGTCCTGACTGCTACGGTGCTGTGTGGTTTGTGGATATTTTTAAATCAAGAAGAGGTTTAATTTATGAAATCAATATTTCTAAAGAAAAAAACATGGCCAATTTTAATATTAATTATTTCCGTCCCAGTTATTGCTGTATTCAGCTGGTTATTAATCATCTCCACGCCATCTCAAGAAATCCCACATGCTCAACCGGGAGTTCATGTCTGCGGGCATTGTGGAATGATGGTTTCTGATCTCAGATTTGCAGCGGCGGCGAAATCCTCTGAAGATCCCACTGGAGATGTCATGTTTTTTGATGATTTAGGATGTTTTTTCTCTTCTGTTGAAGAGTCTGGTGAACATCATTGGCGGGGTTGGGTCTATGACTATGACACCAAAGAACCCATTTCTATCAAGAATGCATATTTTGAAAAAACAAAAATGCAAACTCCTATGGGGTCTGGATGGATTGCTCATTTGCAATCCTCTCACTCTGAAAATGAATACTTAAGTTTAGAAGGGGCCATTGAAAATAAATAGAGTATTACTAAGTTATTTTATGTAGTGGAATGAGTCTTTTTACTTAAAAAATTAACTTTCAAGTTTGCCAACCAAGTGGTGTTTTCATTGACTTTTATTCAGTAGAAACGTATTATTTTGTCGGCCAAATCTTTGATTGGAAACTAGGAACTCAAGGAATACTGATCCTGCCAAAACAAAGGAGTCTCAATATGGCAAATACTGTCGATATCTATGTTGAACCTAAAGATTATCTGCAAATAGAAGAACGTTCTTTTGATCCTCAAACTCATTCTGTTCACATTCTGAATAAAATACTAACTGAGGTTAGTCAGAAGATAAATGAAAACACAAACGAAAATGTTATATTTGATTTCATATTTAGCTCTTTGGATTTGATCATTCCGTATGATCGTATTGGAATTGGAATCATTGAAAATGAGTTAGTAAGCCTTAAATGGTTTAATTCAAAAGGTGTTAGTAAAAATCTTAAGCTTGGATATTCAGCGCCACTTTCTGGTAGCAGCCTAGAAAAGATATTACTATCTGGACACCCACGGATTATAAATGATTTGCAGAAATATTTAGAGAAGAACCCTCATTCTGAATCAACAAAGCTTGCAATCAGTGATGGCATAAGATCAAGTCTAACCTGTCCTCTTAAATCAGAAGATAAGTTAATAGGCTTTGTATTCTTCTCCAGCTATAAACCTGATACCTACAATTTAAAGCACATCAATATTTTTATTAAAATAGCAAATGAACTTTCTATTGTTATAGAACAGGCTCGTTTACGACGTTTTTTTGAAACTAATAAGTTAAAATCTCAAAGCATTAGAATGATGTTGCATGATTTAAAATCTCCTTTGAGTGTGATTCAAGGTTTTATAGAATTAGCAATGGGCGAAGATTGGTATCAGGAACTACCAGATGAGAAAAAGAATATTTTTTCTATTCTTCTTCGTAATACCAAGTTTATGTTTGAGATGACCGCTGAGCTTTCAGAAATAAACCTGCTAGATAGTCCTAATCATGTATTAAAAAAAGAAAATATTCTTTTAAAAAAGTTTTTAGAGGAGTTTACTTCACACTCCTTTGTTTTAGCCCAAAAGAAAGATATTCAATTTACTTATAGTTTAAGCGATCAACTGCCAAAAGAACTAAATTTAGAGGCGGGTAAGATCCGAGAGGTTTTGGATAACCTGTTTAGCAACGCGCTTAAATTTTCTCATCGAGGTTCTTCTGTTGAGCTGAGCGTTGTGACTGATGGAGAGAGGGTCTATTTCTCGGTAATTGATCATGGTCAAGGCATACCAAAGGAAGAAATTCCTAAACTATTTAATGAGTATAGTAAAACGAGCACTCGTCCGACTGAGGGAGAAAGCAGCACTGGATTGGGTTTGTCTATTGTTCGGCGAATTGTTGAACAACATGGAGGTAAAATATATGTTGAAAGTGAGTTTGGAACGGGATCGAAATTCACGTTTTGGATACCTTGCACAGAAATATAGCTTACTTTCAAAGGTAGTTGTTTCACATGAAAGAGAATGAAGAAAACAATTCATTTCAATCTTATTTTTTAGGACCAAATTCAGAAAATAAAGAATGGCTTCTGAATTCTTGGAACGATATTTTGAGTCATTGGACTAAATGGCGATCAAACCTCTATTCAACGGATGGACGAGTCATTCCAATCGAAACATCTAACTCGTCTGGTTATATAAAAAAGCAACAGGTAATGTCAGAAAACCTGAAAAAACTTCTTGAATTACTGCAAAGCGAAACTCCAACATATACTCCAAGATATACAGGGCACATGACTTCAGAGCTACTGCTTCCCGGTATATTGGCCCATGTGGCCACCTTAATTCACAATCCAAATAATGCTTCAATTGAAGTGGCGCGTGTGGGAAAAATTTTAGAGACTCAAGCTATCAATATGCTTCTTGAAATGATAGGAATGAGTTCAGAATTAGGCCGAGGTCATTTTACATCTGGCGGAACTGTAGCGAATTTGGAAGCAATATGGCGCGCGCGCTACCGACTTGACCACTGGTTATCTCAGGGACTTTATATAAAACAAAATTTCAATGTTTATATCAATAAAGGGATATTTGAGCTTTCTCACTGCGGTTGGGATACTTATGCAGATAATTTTAAAAAATTAAATATTGATGAGAGTCTAATTAGAAAGTGGAGCTTTGTTATTCAAGGCCCGTGGGAATATGCTCATCGTTTGAAAGCTCAACTCAATTTAATGTTTAAAGGTCCGGTGATTCTTGTGCCACAAAGCAAACATTATTCATGGCAAAAGGGAGCTTCAATTTTTGGTTTAGGTGAAGATGCTTTTTGGCCTATTGAGTTGGATTCAAATGGTAAACTTTCAATCGAAGACTTGAGACTAAATATCTCCAAGGCACGTTTAGATGACCGACCTATCTTAATGGTTGTTTCTATTGCGGGTACTACTGAGCTTGGCGAACTTGATCCAATAAATGAGGTTCAAGACTATTTAGATGAGCTTAAAAAAAATGATATTCATATTTGGCATCATGTAGATGCAGCTTATGGCGGGTTTTATTCATGTCTATCATTTAAAGATTCCTCTATTCTAGGAAAAC
>CAYMKD010000335.1:0-3243 GCA_964390435.1 uncultured Pseudobdellovibrionaceae bacterium
ATTGTTCGCAGTCGACTCTGACTCCTAATGAGGGATTGGCAGAGTCTTCAAACAACAAGCAAAGCCAAGACCCAAGCAATTTCAAACTAAACGATGTAGAAAAGCTCGCTTTTAATAAGAACTATAAAGAACAAAGCGTGAACTCTGTAGGTCTGGAGCTTGATGTTAATACCGGCGTACTAACAGCAGTTAAAGCCAATGGGGAGCTTAATAAATCAGAGCTTTATTGTTTAAGCGACACAGAACTAGATGAGGTGCATACTCTTTTAAATAGTAGCCAGATTTGTGTGCCAGAAAAATCCACTCCAGATCCACAGCAAGTCTGTGCCATGTTTTACAAAGAGCCCTACGCTGTACTTATTTCTGCACAGTCTGAGGTGGCTTTAGGTGAAGCACGCAATGGCTGCGAAAAACCAATTGATTTGTGCAATAACCAAAAAGATCAATTGCAAGGCTTTATTCAATATGTACTAAAAGAGCTAGCCAACAAAAAATGCAGTTTTGAACCTGTTCAATAAACAGTTTAATGGCTTTAGGGAAATAGATTTCAAGCTTCATTTTAAAATCGAGTTCGGCTTGGCGTGAAGCTTGCTTTGCAAGCGAGTGCCAAACGTATGTTCGAAGATTTTAAAATGAAGCTTGAAATCTATTTTCCTAAAGCCATTAAACACAGCATTTCAAACATCGCATCCACACCTGCAAGAGAAGTGATTTCTGCATGATCGTAAGGTGGGGAAATCTCAACAATATCTGCACCCACAAGATTCGGAATTTTAAAACTCCGTAAAATTTGTTGAGTCTCATAAGTTGTAAGCCCTCCGACAACAGGAGTTCCTGTGCCAGGAGCATAAGCTGGATCTAGACAATCAATATCGTAGCTTATGTAAGTCGGTTGAGAATCAAAGCTCGGCAGTTTGGCACAAAACTCTTTTAATGTACCAGCACGAATATCATCCACAGTAAAAACATTCACTTTATGTTTTTTAACAAAATCTAAGTCATCTCCACCAGCAAGTGGTCCACGAATTCCGATTTGCCATAAATTCTTTCCTTCAACAAGCCCTTCTTCAATCACATGTCTTGCAAAAGCCCCATGATGATATTCACAACCCCACGCCGCCGGATAAGTGTCTAGGTGAGCATCAAAGTGAATAAGTCGCAAAGGCTTACCATGATGTTTATGTAAAGCTCTTAAAACGGGTAAAGTTGTAGAGTGATCTCCACCCACAGATATGAATCTTTTTTTGTTTTTTAATAGCTCTGCTACAAAGCTTTCAATCCGTGTGTAGGTTTGCGCTTGATCAATAGGTACAATCGGACAATCGCCAATATCAGCTACTTTGAGTTTCTCAAAAAAATTAACACCTCGGCTCATATGAAAACCACGCCCTAAGGAGGAGGCCTCACGTACTCGACTAGGAGCAAAGCGACAACCTGGACGATAAGAAACCGCGCCATCATACGGAATGCCAAACAAACCGACATTATAATCTGCATGAATATCTACATAAGGCATACGAAAGAAGGTTTTAATTGCAGAAAATCTGGGAAACTCTCGTCCACTAATCGGTTTATAATCCATAAAAACCTCCTTACTCACTAATATAATCGATAAGAACTAGAATGGTCACGTGAGAATCCCTTACAGCGCCCCGTGCAAGCCCTTGCTATTTAACTTTAAGCCTCTTAAATCCATGAACGCATGTTACAAAAAACACAAAATATTGTTCAGAGTATTAAAAGAAATCCTCAGATAGCTCTCAAGCTACGTCAGTGGTATTTACAAAATCGCAGATCCCTCCCTTGGCGCTCAAACCGAGATCCTTATCGTATTTGGCTCTCCGAAGTGATGCTTCAGCAAACAACTGTGGCTGCTGTTATTCCTTATTATGAGCGGTTCTTAAAAAAGTTTCCTACATTAAGAACATTAGCAAAAGCTCCCCTTGAAGAGGTTTTAGAGCTATGGTCTGGCCTTGGCTATTACAGTCGAGCCCGCAATATACAAAAAGCCTCACAAGTTCAAAACAAAAACGGCTTTCCAAAAACCTATCAAGAACAATTAGAAATACCTTGATTTGGTCCTTATACTTCGCGCGCAGTCAGCTCACTCGCCTTTGATGAACCCGCTGGAGTACTTGATGGCAATGTGATTCGAATTTTAACAAGACGCTTTGGACTTGAGTGGACCTGGTGGCAAAACTCAGATCGCCTACAATTACAAAATATTGCAGATACTCTAGCCCAACAAACTCTTAGTTCAGATCTCAACCAAGCTATGATGGAGTTAGGAGCGACGGTTTGCACTCCGCAAAAACCTCTCTGCGCTTTTTGCCCCTGGAGACCAGAATGTATTGCTTTTAAAAAAGATATGGTTTTAAGTCTTCCGCTCTCAAAACCTAAAAAAGATAAACAGATTTGGCTTTGGGAACCTTTTATTATCACTCAAAAAAAGCAGCTCGCTCTTGTCTCAAATCAATACTCTCCCTTTTTAAAAGGGCAGTGGTTATTTCCTGGCAATGCGCGCCAACTAAAAAAAGCACCAAAGATCTTTGATTTTAAACATAGCATTACTCACCATCAAATTTTTGTAAATCTTAAACATTTCAACACCACAGCACTTAAGCCCTGGAAAAATCATGACATTTACTGGGTTAAGCCTGATGAAATCATAAAATTAAATCCCGCTTCTTTATTACAAAAAACTCTGCAAGCATCCGATAAAGAAAGGACATGGAAAAGCTCTTAAGTTTGATATTCTTAGTCCTCGCCCTCTCTTCTTGTCAAAACAAGCAAGTCAAATCCATTGCTAACAAAGAAAAACCTGTTCTTGCTGATATTTCTGGCTCACAACAACTGACATTCTTAGGTGAAAATAGTTCTCCAAATTGGTCTGCAAATGGGGAAAATTTTTTATTCGTCAGTCAAAAACGCTTGGCTCATGATCCCTCACAGACGTACGAATACAACATATCACTTCGCCAAGAAAAACGTCTTAGCTATCAAGACGGGCAAGTCCTTTACCCAAGTTATCATCCAAATCAAAAGAGCTTCATTTACTCTTCTACAACTGACGAGCGAAAAGAAAATCCAGAAATTCTAGCAAGCTACCTTGGAGATAAACTTCCTATGCCCAAAGACTTAAACCAAGATCTCCCTAAGGCGGAAATTTATTTAAGTGACTTACAGGGCGCCAACATCACTCGTCTTACAGAAAATCCTGGCTTTGATGGCAAAGCTCAGTGG
>CAYMKD010000336.1:0-3232 GCA_964390435.1 uncultured Pseudobdellovibrionaceae bacterium
ATTCAAAAAGCCTGGGGCCACATCACGGACGATGAGCTTGAGAAAACAAAAGGTGATATGAAAGCCATCGGTGGTCTTATTCAGCAAAGGTATGGAGATAAGCAAGAGGACTATAGCCAAAAGCTTACAGACATTTTTAATAGCTATAAAGAAGAAAAAGATCGAGCTACCGAAGAAATTAAGAAAAACATAAAACATTAAACAAAAGGAGAAAGATATGGCAAACACAACAAGTCAAATTACAAATAAACCAGACAGCGCAATGGGAAAAAAAGTAGAGAGTCGTTTAGAAAGTCTTGAGAAAATGTCTCGTGAAGCTGGAGAAAAGGCTGGACGAGTGGCTTCAAATATCACTGATTCAGCGTCCGGATATATGAAAGCTAGTAGAGACTTCGTAAAAGAAAACCCAGTTAAAGGTGTAGCTATAGCCGCTGCAGCAGGTGCCTTAGCAGGTGGTATTGCAGCAGCCGTTACTAGAAGAAAACATTAGTAAATATCTAAGTTATGGGCTCTCCGTGAGTCCATAACTTAATTTTGAGGTATTCATGATTTCAAAAAACTTAATCCTAGCACTTTCTGCGTTTGCTAGTGGTTATAAAGAAGTATTGTCTGATAACAAGGATGGACTTCTTGATGATATTCAAAAATCCATTCAAGAGGCAGTTTTAACATTAGCATTTAAACTATTTATAGGCTTGGTGCTAACCTCGGTAATTATATTCTCACTCTTTAAATTAGGTGAAGCTGCTGAAATTTTATTAAGTCAACTTGAAAATGGTTTGGCTTTTGAAATAATATTTTTTACTTCGATTTTTATCTTTAGTTCAATAGGTCTTTATTTGATGCTTTATGGCCAAAGTATTAAATCAGTACCAACAAACATAAAAGATGAGGCTTCGCCTATTCAAGCTGATTTGCAAAAATTGGCAATGAATTTTGCAGATGGATTTATCAGTGGTTTAGAAAGTGCAGATGCAAATAAAAAAGCTAACTCTTCTCATGAAAACATAGGCGATATAGAGTCACCTAATGAATCAGATCGTGATCCCTTAGTGAGTTACCGAACTCTCTGATTTTAGTCTCTTATACAGAGTTTTTCTATCAATGCCTATCTGTTTAGCAGTTTTATCGCGAGCACCTTCATTTTTTCTAACAGCAAACTCCACATATTGACGAATAACCTCATTAAGTGCTGGTAATTTATTTTTATAGCGAACAATAAAAGTATTTTTGTCTGGTTCAATAGTGTCATTTGAAGGAGAACTAAGTCCTGATAATAGTGGCATAAAATTATCCAAAGTAATTTCAGGTTGAGTACTTAGAACAACAGCTCTTTCGATAGAATTTTCGAGTTCTCTAACATTTCCTCGCCATGTATTTTCAAGAATAAATTTGATGGCTTCTTTAGAAAAGAATTTAGCGGGAGAATCATTTTCAAGAGCAAATTTTCGTAAGAAGGCTTGAGCTAGAGGCAAAACATCTTCTTGTCGATCACGAAGAGGTGGAATAGATATGGGAATCACATTAAGTCTAAAGAATAAATCCTCTCTAAATCTACCTTCTTGAACTTCTTGTGATATTTCTTTATGAGTAGCTGAAATAATTCGACAGTTTATTTCTCGATACTGATTTTCGCCGACTCGTTTAATTTTTCTCTCTTGAATAACGCGTAAAAGTTTTGCTTGCAAGGCCAAGCTGAGATCACCAATTTCATCTAAAAAAAGAGTTCCATTTTCTGCTTCTTCAAAGAGGCCAATTTTTTTAGCCTGAGCTCCTGTAAAAGCTCCTTTAGCATGGCCGAAAAGTTCTGACTCTAGAAGGTTTTCTGGAATAGCAGAACAATTAATTGCGACAAAAGGACCCTCAGGTCGATTACTTTCATTATGAATGTATTTAGCAAAAATCTCTTTGCCAGTTCCGCTCTCACCTGTGATAAATATATTGGCATTGCTCTTAGCTACTCGCTGGGCAATATTTAAGGCATTGAGAAATTTAGGACTTTTTCCTATGATTTTACTTTTGTTCGAACTTGCTGTTTTAACCTGTTCTCTGAGCTCACTGATATCGCCAATAAGATTTTTTAAATGAAGAGCCCTCTCAATAGAAATATGTAATTGAGAAAAATGGATAGGTTTAACTATAAAATCATAGGCTCCTTTTTGTATTGCTTCAATTGCAATTTCTGCGGATTTAGATGTTGTTATAAGTATGATGGGTAGATTAGGTAGATTATTTTTCATTTGAATTGTAAGTTCAACACCAGACATTTTTGGAAGCCGCAAATCTGTTAGCAGTACATCCCAGTTTTTGCCAGTGATAAGGCTTTCTTTTAAGGCTGACTCTGGATCATTAAAACAAATAACTTCAAAGTTTTTAGTTTTAAAATAAGCAGTTATAAGATCTTGAATATCCAAGTCATCATCGACAACAACAATTTGCTGCTTTTTTACGAGATTAGTCATAGTGTGACCTCTTTTCTAAATTAAAATGAAACTAGCACTAGTCCAAAAAATACACAAGTTGATGTCCGTTATAAGTACAACCTGTGTCTATCTACCTTAGTATAGATTTGATGAGTTTAGATTACGGCACCTATCTTGCTTAATAGATAGGTAGAACCTTTACAGGAGGATGTATGATACGTGCAGCAATTTCTTTTTTTATTCTAGCTCTAGTGGCATTTTTTCTAGGAGCTAATGGCATTGCAGGTTTCTCCGCAGAAATTGGAAAACTACTTTTAGTGGTATTTCTTATTCTATCTGTCATTTCATTTTTAGGATCTATGATTACAGGAAGGAGAACAAAGCTGTAGGACATATGTTTAGAAATATAGATAAGTAATTCACAAATATTAAACAAAAATTTCAAAAGAGGTTTGTATGAAAAATCACAATTTATTATTAGTTGGAGCACTTTCTATTTTACTGAGTACTTCAAGTTTTGTTCATGCTGAGGAAACAGCCATTGAAAAAACAGAGACAGCTACAAATAAGGCTGTTGATAAAGTAAAAGAAATATATCGTAATTCAAAAGGTGAGTTATGTGAGCTAATTAATGGCAAAATGGAGTGTATGGCAAAAGATGCTAAGAACAAGGCTAAAACTTTATCGGATAAAGCTAAGACAAAAGCAAAAGAACTAAAGAAAAAAGCAGATTAAATTTAAACCGAGAACAAAATTTTAAAGAAAGAGTTTTCTTATGAAGAAGAATAGATTTATTAAAAATGTTTTTA
>CAYMKD010000337.1:0-3220 GCA_964390435.1 uncultured Pseudobdellovibrionaceae bacterium
CCAACCAAAAAACCCTTTAATACTATGGCTGATATTTTTGTCTCTTTTTCATCTACTTTATTTGCCACTATCTTACTTCCAGAAAGAATCATAGCTCTCGATGCTAAAACCATCACCACAGCAAAGGTCAACATAACAAGTAAAGCCTTTGTTACAACGACTCCATCAAAGCTAATTATAATTTCTGGCAAATGAGGTAAAACGTATTGCCTCGTTATGTAAACACCAAAAAAACTAGGAACCGCAAATCGGACTCCCATTTTTAAATCAATAAGCCCCTTGTGGGCCTGCATGAGGGCACCAATTAAAGCCGTTAATCCCACAACAAATAAAGAGTTGGTTGTTGCAACAAGGGAGTCTTGTTTAAAAAAATAAAAAAGGATTGGCACGGTTAAAATGGATCCGCCCCCACCTAGCATACCAAGACTTAACCCCATTAATATGGATACAAAGTAACCCACTATTTGCAAAAGTATCTCATTTCTTAAATTTAATTTTCTTATCTAAAAGGATAAATAAAAACATTCCTATAAGCATACTTGCTACAAATATTACTGGCCTAGTATCAAAACTGGCTAAAGAAGCTACCGCTGGTCCAGGGCAATAGCCACCTAGCCCCCAACCTACGCCAAATATAAATGAGCCAGCAATAAGACTTAAAGTGATCTCTTTTTTAGTTGGCAGATGCCACTTTGTATCAAGTAGTGGCGTTTTCCTCTTTGTAATTAGCTTGTAACTAATAAAATGTACAAGGACAGCACCCATCATGACAAAAAGAAGTGAAGGATCCCAATTATCAAATATGTCTAAAAATCCCACTATTTTATCTGGCCTTGTCATACCAGAGAGACCTAAGCCAATGGCAAAAATAAAACCGACAACAAATGCAGCAAAGGATTTCTTCATATAAAAAATCCTAGTTTTTTAAAAAAATAAACTGCTGCAACTCCAGAAATAATAAATACCATAGTGGCAAGCAAAGATCTTACCGAGAATCGACTAACTCCGCAAACTCCGTGACCACTTGTGCAACCACTCCCCATAACCGTGCCAAATCCAACCAATAAACCAGCTGTTACTACTGTCCATGTTTCTGTAAGCAAACTACCTGAAAATACTTTGCTGCTAAACTCACCAATAGTAAGGCCCCCAAGCACCAAACCTAAAATAAAAAATGCTCTCCAGAGCACATCGCCTTTAACTGGTGTTAATAAACCAGAAATAATTCCGCTAATTCCCGTCACTCGGCCATTCCACCAAAGCATTAAAGAAACAGCAATACCAATAAGAACTCCACCAATAAGGGCGCTGATCCAGTCTTGTTCCATTAACTAAACCCTCTTATCACCACATGCCATATTAGCCGGTACGGCTTCGTGGATTTTTTTAGGATTATCTAATTTTAAATTAGACATAATTTTTTTAAACTCGTCTTTGCTAATATGATCTCCTAAGCGTGGATTATGTTGCTTCTCCATCTCAATAGTCGAAGATGTAAGTCCCTTGTAATCATGGGCCGGATAAATTTTAGTATCCTTACTTAGAGAGAAAAGTTTTGTGCGCACACTCTCAAATAATTTATCAGCTGAACCTTGTTGAAAATCGGTGCGACCACAGCCGCGAATTAAAAGAGCATCGCCAGTAAAAATCATGTCTTCAAAAGCATAAGTAAGGCAGGTGTTCGTGTGCCCAGGAGTTGCTATCACTTTAATTTTTTTATCTCCCAAAAAAAGCTCTTGACCATCTTCAAGAGGAAGATCAACACAGCTAACCGCAGCTTCTTTACTCACCCCAGTTTGAGCCCCTGTTCTCTTTCTAATTTCACCGGCACCAGTTATGTGATCTGCATGAATATGAGTATCTAAAACATACTTCAATTTTAAACCAAGTTCATTAATGAGTTTTAAATCACGATCTATAGTTTCCAAAACAGGATCTATAATCGCTGTTTCTTTAGTTTTTTTATCCGCAATAATATATGTATAAGTGGAAGATTCATGTTCAAAAAGTTGATAAAAGATAATATTGCTATTCATTAAACACCTTTTTAGTCATTTTGTATTCCAAACTACTCTGCTTTATATATATATGCAATAAGATCATCTTCTCGTAGTTCTCCTTGCATATTATTGAGGCTTTTTGCCTCGGCGCGATGAGATATTCTGCCCCTACATATTTAAATAAATTTAACTATGTAGCCATAAATTTCAATACAGCTTGGCATATTAATTGATATATAATTTTTTAAAATTAAAAAGAGGCTGTTATGAATCCAAACGTAAAAGAATTCTTTGATAAAGGCACCTGGACTCTCACATATGTTGTCTTTGACTCAAAAACGAAAGACACAATCATTATTGATCCTGTGTGGAATTATGATCAAGCCTCATCAAAATTAACTCACTCATCTACAGATGAAGTTTTTGATTTCGTCAAAAAAAATAATCTTAATGTTCATTTTATTTTAGAAACTCATGCTCACGCAGATCATATAACCGGCTCTCAAGTTTTAAAAAAGAAAATCCCAAGTGCTCAAATTGGCATTGGAACTCACATCACTGAAGTTCAAAAAGTATTTAAAAAAGCTTTTAATCTACCAGAAAATTTTCCTACAGACGGACAGCAGTTTGATCTCTTACTAGAAGAAGGAAAACCACTGCAGGCAGGCTCTTTAAAAATTGAAACTCTTCACACTCCAGGACACACTCCCGCTTGCTCAAGCTACCTTATTGGTGATGCTCTCTTTACAGGCGACGCCTTGTTTATGCCTGATTATGGCACTGGAAGATGTGATTTCCCCGCGGGAAGTGCTGATGATCTCTACACTTCAGTGCACGAGAAAATCTATAAACTGCCTGAACAATATAGAGTTTTTGTTGGTCATGACTACCAACCAAATGGCCGCCCTTTAGCCTTTGAATCTACTATTGGAGAAGAGAAGAAAAAAAATATTCAACTCAAAGAAACAACCACTCGTAATGAATTTGTGGAATTTAGAACCACTCGTGATAAAACTCTCTCTGCTCCCCGCTTATTATTGCCAAGTATCCAAATAAATATAGATGCCGGCCACTTGCCTAAAGCTGAAAACAATGGGGTTTCTTACTTAAAAATTCCGATAAAGATTTAAACTGCCCCAGGATACTGTCCTTATCAGACAAAGCTACTTATCAGATCCTATCTGATATCCGGAACTTAAAGCGAGTAAGCATGGGTTTAT
>CAYMKD010000338.1:0-3217 GCA_964390435.1 uncultured Pseudobdellovibrionaceae bacterium
GCTTATCAGGAGTGATTTCTATTTCAGAGAGCTGTTTAACAATTTCTGGGTTAGGTCTACCTTTTTTAGTTATAAATTCAGTCCAAGCGATATTAATGGCTCCAATATCAGGAATTACACGATTTATTTTTGTTTTCTTTTGCACCAAAAATTCAGCCGATGGCCTCACATCAATTATAACTGGTGCGTCTGCTTGACCCCTAGCTTTGGCGATATATTTTAAAAGATTTTTACGATCCACAATTAAACTCTCATCAACTTGTGGTTTCCAAATTGGAGCGTTTTCATGAGGCAGTGTTGGCTCGTGTGTGAGATTAGTACTGAAATAGTCCACAACGGCAAACTCTACATTCCTGACTCCTAAATAAGATAAGGTCCACGCCAAACGCCCTTCTTCTCCCTGACCTTGCAAGCCATTACCTACAATAACAACAGGAGTTTCAGGCGTAACTCCTAAACGAGCTAGTCTGCGTGTTAAAAAAAATAAGTCTTCTTCTAATAATCCTTGGTAAGGCTCTTTCGCCTGTGAGAAGTCATTCCACTGAAGATGAATAGATCCCGGCAGATGGCTTGCGGCATACTCAAATGGCGATCTTGCATCAATAAAAATAGTTTCAGGCTTTATTTGAATTGCAAGTTCACCACGATCATCCACTTGATATTCCGGAGAATTATATATAGCTGTGGGTGATATCGGCTTTGTCTGACAGGCATTTAAAAAGCTTAAACAAATGATACAATATAAAATATTTTTCATTACTTAATCTTCATCGTTGGAAATAAGATAATATCTCTAATACTTGGACAATCAGTTAAGATCATCACGATGCGCTCAATACCCAAACCCACTCCACCAGTGGGAGGCATACCCACATCAATAGCATGCATAAAGTCTTCATCCATGGGATGAGCTTCTTCGTCAATAACTCGCTTTTTTTCTTGCTCTTCTAACCGAGCTCTTTGTTCTTCTGGATCATTGAGCTCAGAATAAGCATTGCCAATTTCCATGCAAGCAGCAAAAGGCTCAAACCTTTCAACGAGTCTTGCGTCTTTTCTGTGAATTTTAGTTAAAGGTGAAATCTCAACTGGATGATCCAATATAAAAGTGGGCTGCCATAAATGCTCTTCAGCAGTTCTCTCAAAGAGCTCCATAAGCATCTCACCTCTTGAAACTTTTGTTTTCTTTAAGCGAGACTCAATATCAGAACTTAAACTTTTTAATTTGCTTATGATTTCTTCTTCAGAAGCTTTTTCCGGATCTAGCTTTGCATACTCACGAATGCCATCATAAACAGTGAGCCTTCTCCAGGGCGGAGTAAAATCAATTTCTTTACCTTGATACTGAACCTTGTAATCTCCAGTGATTTTTTTTGCTAAGCTGCTAACAAGCTCTTCAAATTGATTCATTTGATAAAGATAATCAGTATACGCCTCATACCACTCAAGCATCATAAACTCTGGATTATGAGAACGATCAATCCCCTCGTTACGAAAATTTTTGCTTAAGTCATAAACTTTTTCAAAGCCGCCCACAATAAGGCGCTTTAAATAAAGCTCTGGTGAAATTTTCATATAGAGTTTCATATCTAAAGCTCTATGATGAGTTGAAAATGGATGCGCCGCCGCTCCACCATAAACAGGCTGAAGCACGGGAGTTTCAACTTCTAAAAAACCTCTATCGTCTAAAAATTTTCGAATTTCACGAATAATTTTAGAACGAGTAATAAATACTTTTCTAGAGTCAGGATCAGAAATTAAATCTAAGTGACGATGACGGTATTTAATCTCAACATCAGCAATACCATGAAACTTCTCAGGCAAGGGCTCTAAACCTTTGCATAAAACTTGAAAAGATTTGCAGTGAAGCGACAGCTCCCCTTTTTGAGTTTTAAAAACAAAACCCTCAATACCAACAATATCGCCAAGATCAATAAGGTCAAAAGCAGTGCAATCCTCTTTGCTTAGTTCTGCAAGTTTCAAATAAACTTGCATACTGCCATCTTGATCTTGAATATTAAAAAAGGCGGCTTTACCCATGGGCCTTTTGGTCATCAGTCGTCCTGCGACTTGAAAAACCGCAGACTCTCGCTTCTCACCCGTATTCACAACTTCACTAAACTCATCCTTAATTTGTTTTAAGCTAGCACTTCTTTTAAACGAATAAGGAAAGGGATTAATCCCTGCTTGTTTAAGTTCAGCTAATTTCTTACGCTTTTCAGCGCGCAAGGGATTGTCGTGAGTTTCACTCATTTTTATAAAATCCTTTAATATTCTTTACAGAGATTTTCCAGCAAAAGAGTCCATCACTTGATGCAGTAAAGAGATCGCTTCAGCTTTTGGTCTCTGAAAGGCATTTCGCCCCATAATACTTCCAAAAGCACCGCCCAATGCTAACTCTCCAACTTCTTTTAATATATCCTCTGTTGCTTTGGCCTCTCCACCACTAAAAATCACAATGCGGTGACCATTAAATGATGACTGCACCACATGGCGAGTGCGATCTGCAAGTGAACTCACTTTTATCCCTTGAGCTTGATAGACCTTTTTTGCCGCTTCTTGCTCGATATGGGCTGTTGGTGGCTTTACCTTAATAATATGAGCTCCAAGTTGAGCCGCAATGTGTGCCGCATAAGAAATCACATCAATAGCTGTCTCACCCTCTTTTGAAAGCTGCTCGCCACGAGCATAAGACCAGATGACCACTGCAAGACCCGCCGCTTTAGCCTCTCTAGCTGCTTGAGCGATTTCTTCGTACATGATTTTGCGATCTGCACTTCCTGGATAAATAGTAAAACCAATCCCTACACAACCAAGTCTTAAAGCATCGTCGACATAAGAAGTCAGAGCTGAGATAGGGGTTTTATTATTAAAAAGAGTGTCGGAATTATTAATTTTTAAAATAAGTGGAATTTCTCCAGCATACTCTCTGGCACAAGCTTCAAGTTGCCCTAGTGGGGCGGCGTAGGCATTACAACCAGACTCAATAGCAAGATTAAAATGATAGCTAGGATCATAAGCATCCGGATTCGGTGCAAAACTTCTAGCTGGTCCATGTTCAAAACCTTGATCAACAGGTAAAATAACCATTTTTCCGGTCCCTTTTAAGCGACCGTGGTTCATAATACGTGATAAATTAGTTAGAACTCCTGGATTATCTGCTCCATACCAACTTAAAATCTCTCTAACTCTTGGCGTCATGTGGCTCCTTAGTGTATAC
>CAYMKD010000339.1:0-3214 GCA_964390435.1 uncultured Pseudobdellovibrionaceae bacterium
ACAACAACTTCTCCACTTGATATAGGTAGTACTCCACTTAAAAGCTCTAAAAACGTGGTTTTACCACTGCCACTTGTTCCGTAAAGAAAATATCGTTTTTGCATTGGTAATTCAAAACTCTTGATGTCAATAACATTATTGTGAGCAGTTTTATCAGAGTATTTAAATTTTAGGTTATTAACTTTAATTAAGCTCATTTAAGATACAGACTCTCACCTGCTTTTTTAAGCTCCATACTTTTTTGCAAATTATCTATAAGAATTTGCACATCAAGCTCTTTAATTTTTTTAAAGTACTTCTGCCAATTGAAAATGATTTTAGTACCTAGAGGAGATTTCTCACAAACAACATCATAGTTAGCAACAACCTCGCTGTGCTCTCCATGAAGGGGCTTTCCGCCATCATGTGCTTCCTCTTTGTCAGAAATCATTTCGATTTTACTTTTTTTAATTTTGCAATTTATCTTACTATCAAAACTCACAAGATCTGTAATTTTACTCTCTAAAATCGTAAAGACATTTTGTTGTATTTTTTTATCTGCATCTTTTATGGCTTTATGCTCAAAGCCAATGACACTCTCAGATGGTACATTTAGCTGAATTGTGCCAATGGTTTTATCAAAAGCTATACTTAAATGACCATGACCATGTTTATGAGCTGCGTGCTCACGGTGTTTTTTTTCGTGATGATCTGCCCATACCATTTTGGGGATAGATATTTGAATAACCGTTAAAATAAAACTCATTACAAAAATAATTTTCATTTGATTCTCCATTTAACGATAGGGCTCTATTGCTGTCCCCTCTAACTCAAAAGAAGCTTCTCCGTACATAGTTCTTTTTGTAGTTAGCTTTAATTTTCCATAAGTCCAAATAGGGCCGTAAGCTACCTCGGCCGCTGAAGAATCACTCATTGTTACTAAAACCATTTGATTTGGAGGAGGCGGCGGAACATGAATACAAGCTTGAGGACTTGGAACTAATAAAAACTGAGTTACGTTTTTTTGATTATCTTCCAGAGGCACCATAAAGCCCGGAATTCGCACTTCTTGTCCATCAAGTGCTTTGAGCTCAGCCCCTGTTTCACCAGTGACATAATCCAGCTTAGCTAACATATGCCAGTCTACTTCTTTTTCACTGCCAAAAGAATTTGGCCCCATCCACCGTTGAAATAAAAAGAATGCCAAAACAAGTGAAATGGCAAAAGAAATTCCTGCTAACCAATATCGAGACATGTCACTATATCTGCGACTCAGAAACACTAAATGCAAGTAATTTGCGATAAGAAAGTGAATAATTAGCCGCGTTAGCTTGCCGTAAGAATTAAAAAGAGTTAATTTCTAAAGAGCTCTATTCATACTTTGAGGTTTCATGGCGCAAAATATACAGCAAGTTCGAGGAACTAAAGACCTTCTTCCACAGGACAACCTCGCGTTCAGATTTATTGATCACCATGCTTGGAGTTGTGCAAAAAAATATGGCTTTCAAGAACTCAATACCCCCACTTTTGAATTCACAGAGGTTTTTAGTAGAACTTTAGGTGATACCTCTGATGTTGTTACAAAAGAAATGTATACATTTTCGGATCGTGGCGGAGACTCTCTTACTTTAAGACCAGAGGGAACAGCTGGTATTGCCAGAGCCATTGTAAGCAACGGTCTTATTCAAAACATACCCTTAAGATTTTATTATGTTGGCGCCATGTTTCGCTATGAACGTCCGCAAAAAGGTCGCTACAGACAGTTTCACCAAATTGGCGCTGAGATTATAGGGCCGGCTTCGCCGATTGCCGATATCGAAGCCATTGCTTTAGGTTATGATATTTTAAATTCCATTGGATTAAACAAGCGCTATAAACTTGAAATCAACACACTTGGCGACAAAGAAAGTCGACAAAATTATTTACAGGCCCTGAAGGACTATTTAAAAAACTTTGAGTCAGAATTATCTGCAGATAGCAAAACAAGACTAGAAAAAAACCCACTCAGAATTCTCGATAGTAAAGATGAATCTGATAAAAAAATTCTACAAAATGCCCCTAAACTTTCTGAGCATTTAAACGAAGCCTCAAAAGACTTTTTTAAAAAAGTGACCTCTGGCCTTGAGACTCTTGGAATTCCCTATAGCCTTAACAATCGCTTGGTTCGTGGCCTTGATTACTACTGCCATACTGTTTTTGAGTTCACTACAGACGAGCTCGGAGCACAAGGTGCGATACTTGCTGGAGGTCGCTACGAAGGACTTATTGAATATATGGGTGGCCCCGCAACCCCTTGTGTTGGCTGGGCTGCGGGCCTTGAGCGCCTTAGCCTTTTATTAAATCCGGAGCTAATTACAAAAAAAGATGTTGTTGTTGCTCTTATCGCTGCCGAAGATAAAGCCGAATCTACATGTTTAAAAATTACTCATGATTTAAGACAAGCGGGCTTTACTGTTGAAATGCCTTTGTCTGGAAATATGGGTAAAAAAATGAAACGTGCCGATAAAGTGGGCGCTGACTATGCTGTTATAATTGGTAGTCAAGAGCTGACAAATAAAGCCGTTAGCCTTAAAAACTTAAAAACCGGCGAGCAAAAAGAAGTTTCACAAGCCAGTTTAATTAGTGAATTAAAAAAATAAGCTTACTCAACAAATGTTGTATTTTCGTGCATCCGAGACTTAAGCTCTGCATTACAAATATCTACTTTATCCTGCATTTCATCTTCTCTAGCAGCCAGGAGAGACTTGTACCCCCTAAAACGCTCAAGACGATCCTTTAAAAACTCTTCACTCACACCTACGATTTGGTCCTTTTCATCAAGGCCAATATTAAGAGCTTCTTCTTTTTCGGTTACTCGAGCCATTGGCTCAGTCCACATAAGTTTACCGTCGCCACCATTTTTTTTGTCAGCAAGTTTCATGCGGCATTCTTTTAAAACTCCGTACAAACCTTTAGAGCCATATTTGCGATTGCCATAAACTTTATCTTCAGTTTCATAGACTTCTGTCTGCAAGCGTCTGAGTTCTTCTGACATAAGTGTTTTTCTTTGCACAACCATATTGCCATCTTTTACACCCAGCTCTTCATTGCGACCAATTTCTTGCTTATTTTCAATTTCAGTTTCAACTTGAGTGGCTTTATGTGGATTGGAACTACAGGCCGCCAGTAATACCAAAGGCAGAACTATTAAAATATTTTTTTTAGCGACTTTATTTACTCAACCGGCAGCTGGCGA
>CAYMKD010000340.1:0-3145 GCA_964390435.1 uncultured Pseudobdellovibrionaceae bacterium
GATTAAAAATCTCACGAGCTGATTTTTGCCATTTTATTTGAGCTTCAGATTTATCAATTTTATGGGCATAAGTCACCTGATCAGAATTTTGTGGAGTGGGAGCTAAGTTTCCACGAAGATAGTCCATTAACTCTACTTGCAAAAGTTTAGCTCCTAATTCAGCCAGATCCTTGTATAGAGATAAGGCTGTCATCTCATCGGTTATTTTGATTTTTCGAAATCCTAAAACATCACCAGCATCAAGTTCCTGAGTCACTTTTTGCAGAGTCACGCCAGTCTCTTCATCGCCGGCTTCAAGGGCTCGTTGAATAGGAGCCGCTCCTCGCCATCTTGGAAGAAGGCTGCCATGAATATTGACTGCACCAAAAGGGAAAAGGCTTAAGAACTTGGGCCCAAGAATTTGCCCAAAGGCCACAACAACGGCAACTTCAGCGCCCCATGTTTTTATTTCATCTCGAATGACTTGCCGACCTAAACCTTCAGGAGAAATCACTCTCAAGCCATGACTTAAAGCAAACTGCTTAACAGCACTTGGTTGTAAAAGAAGCTTTCGTCCTGCAGGACGATCTGGCTGAGTGATGACTCCAACAACATCATAATGCTCATCTTCATAAAGAGCCTTAAGACACGTGACTGCAAATTCTGGCGTTCCTAAAAAACAAACCCGAACTTTGCTCACAGTTTTACTTCTTCACCCAACTCCTCGTCGCTTTCTTCATCGCGAGAAGGATAGCCATATTTTTTGATTTTATTTTTAATGCGATTTGATTTTACAAAACTAATGCGATCAATAAAGAGTTTGCCATCTAAATGATCCATTTCATGCTGCAAGCAGATAGCTAACAGACCATCCGTTTTAATAACATAAGACTTCCCATCACGCCCTAAACCTTGAACTTCCACATACTGAGCACGCTCCACAGTTTCATAAAAAGTAGGAACACTTAAACAGCCTTCATCAAAAGTAACCTTACCTTCAGATTTAATAATCTGTGGATTGAAAATAACAATAGGTTGCTCTACCAAACTTTCAAGCTCCCCTTGATCTTTTATATCGTAGCGACCCTCGACATCACGCGGTCTCGTATCAATAACTAAAAGGCGAATAAGCTCTCCCACTTGAGGAGCCGCCAGACCTATCCCATGACTTGCGTACATAGTTTCAAGCATATTATCAGCAAGTTGAACAAGCTCTGGAGTTACCTTATCCACAGGTAAGGAAACTTTCTTTAAACGAGGGTCTGGAAATTTTAAAATCTCTAATATCGCCATAGGCTAACACTATACACTATATAGCTGCTTTTTGACAGCTCTCTTTGCTCTATGACTACTAAAGTTGAGCGGTCCAAATCAATTTAAAGCTATTTAAATTCTATAAACGCCGGGTTCTAAAACGCCAAGTTGCAAAAGCCAGTGCAACGATATTTGGCAGCCAGGCCGCAAGCCATGGAGTTAAGGCTCCATGCCCACCAAGAGCCAAAGTTGAACTGTAAAAGACCCAATAAATAAATATCAAAAGTAGGCAAACTCCAACATCTAGCATAGTGCTGCCTGAACGGCTTCTGCTCAGACTATAAGAGATTCCAAGCAAAGACATTACAATGCCAGTGAAAGCAAAACTAAATTTTGCATGATAATCAACTTCATATTTAATGGTATCCAGTCCAGCTTCTTTATTGCGATCAATAAAGCGTTTAAGCTCTTTAACACTTAATACACTTGAGGTATCTGCCTTCATTTCAAGATCACTGGCCTCCTCACCCATTACAATAGTTTTTTTCTCAAAATCACTTGTATAGGGAAAGCTTGATTCATCAGCAAAAACTGTCACAGAGCCACTATTTAAATCCCAAGTTGAGCCTTTAAATTCAACCGATTTTGCCGTGACCATTTGTAGCAACTGCCAAGCTTCATTGAAATAATAAAGAGTTAACCCCTGAGCCATCTGTGATTTTTCACTTAAAGTTTTAAGATTAAAAATGGTGTTTTTTGAACGATACCAAATTTTATTAGTTTTAACTGTGGAGTACAGAGCCGGAGTTTTTTTAAGTTCTACATAATAAATATAATTTTTCTGTTGAGTAAAGGTGGGTAGAAGCTGGTCGCCAATTAAGAATCCACTAACAGAAAAAAAACCTGCTAAGCTAAGTATCGGTAAACTCACACGCCATAAACTCATTCCACAACTAAATAGAGCTATAAGCTCATTGGTTTTATTAAGAGTTGAAATAGTAAATATTGTGGCCAGCAAGCAGGCCACCGGCACCATTTGGTAAATAACCTCTGGCAGCATGTATGTGTAATAGCTAAATAAAGTGCCTGCCGAAGCATCTGGGAAGCGGGCAACGGCGCCCATGGCATCTACCGCCAAGAAAATGGTGGAAAAAACCAATAGCCCTGCAAAAAAATAAAAGGCAAAAAGCTTTAAAATGTAGCGATCTATTATGGCCAGCACTGTTTTATCTTACCCAACAACTTTAAGCTTCGTAAGTCATTTTATGGAGCTACGCGTCTCTTGACTCTGCATGATAAAAATCGTTTACTGGACCATATGGCTTTACGCGTCTTATTAGCCGACGAAAGTTCTACAATAAAAAAGGTGATTCAATTGAGTTTGCAAGATTTTGCAGCTGAGTTGAAGATAGTGCCTATTGGTTTAGACGTTTTACCAGTAGCTCAAAGCTATAAACCAGATATTGTATTTGCCGACGTCCTGCTGCAAAAGAGAAACGGTTACGAAATCTGCTCAGATTTAAAAAATGATCCAGATTTACAACACATTCCTGTCGTTCTTATGTGGAGCGGCTTTATGGATTTAGATGAGAAAAAGGCTCTGGCCTGTAAAGCCGATGCTCGACTTGAAAAACCATTTGATGCTGAAGCTCTAAGACAAATCGTACGTGAGCATGTTGTAAAAACAAAGTCACAAAAACTAAGTGATTACTTAAGCTTTCCGCAAATGCCCGCATTTTCTGAAAAAGAGAGAAATCAAACCCTAATTGAAACAGAGTCTCCCTCAATACAAGTTGAAGAAGCTGAGACTGATGAGTTCTCTGAATTCTCACTGCAAAATAATTCTCAGTCCTCTTCTCCAAGTCGCTCTGCCGAGGAAAATCAGGATTGGGCTGAGCAAGATTTGAGAAAA
>CAYMKD010000341.1:0-3141 GCA_964390435.1 uncultured Pseudobdellovibrionaceae bacterium
GTTACAGTAGAGAAATTAATTTTAACTTAGTCGGCCTTGAGACATCTCTTGATATTGGAAAACAAATTGAGATACGATTAGGCACACAAAGTTTTAATGATGATACTGAAATAAAACTCTCTTTTTGGCGTCATTTTTTAATGTGAGGATTTATGACATATTGGCAGGCCTTATGGCTTTCTATACTTGAGGGAGTTACCGAGTTTTTACCTGTGTCCTCCACAGGGCATTTAATATTGCTATCCGATCAGTTCGGCATTGGACATGACCCTTTTGTTAAAAGTTTTAATATTATTATTCAATCTGGCGCCATAGCTGCTGTAGTTCTTATTTACTGGAAAAGGTTCTTGCCCAACTTCAATTTTTATAAAAAACTATTTGTAGCTTTTTTGCCTGCAGCTATCTTAGGCCTTCTTTTTAAAAAAAGAATTGATGTTTTACTTGAGAGTGTCACTGTCGTTGCGTGGTCTCTTATCATAGGTGGAGTTGTTTTAATCTGGCTTGATAAAAAACTCAGCCAAAACCGTGCCACAAAAAATATTTCCCAACTTACACTTCCCCACTCGCTGTACATCGGCTTTATTCAATGTTTGGCTTTTATACCCGGAGTTTCAAGATCTGGAGCGAGTATTATGGGCGGCCTCTTCATAGGTTTAAATAAAAAAGAAGCCGCCGAGTTTTCATTTTTTCTTGCTGTACCTACACTAGCAGGAGCCACCGTCGTCAAAGCCTTTGATGCTGTCCAAAATATTCAAGCAAACCATATTGGACTTCTAGCCTTTGGACTTATAATCTCATTTGCTGTCGCCTGGCTTTCTATTAAAACATTTATAGCCTTCATCTCTCGCTCCGCTTTTACGATCTTTGGCATCTATCGCATCGCACTTGGAATTATAGTCCTATTCATGCAAAGCTGAAAGTAGCCCATTCGATTATTAAAAACGCCGCTCACGCCATCGTAAAATTTGCTGCCGCATTTGACGACAAAGACCAGAGATAACAAGTGAAGGATCTTTTCCACTCATATAAGCTGCAAAAGAACCAGAAAAAGAATTTACTTTAAGCAACCCCTCAAAACCACGACGAGTTTTATATACCTTCACTTCAGAGGCAGCATCACTGGGACTGAACTCCTCTACTTCTCCAAACATACGTTTAGCAAATGCCTTTAAATCCCCTGTTGGATCGAACCCCTTAAATTGAATTGGATTAAACATATACCCTCCTTGATACATAGAATTTTTAAACTTGTAGTCAAACCGCTTCCAGTTAGATTACAATACATGAAAAAAAAGTGGTGTAGACGAAGTGATGAAATCGTTAATTTAACTTCAAGAAGTACTAGATCTTATTATTTATGCAATGCACAGATGCACTTAGCACGTGCATTACAAAAAAGATGAGCGTAACTTATGGGAATGAATGAATTTAGAGAGTGGTCACAACAGTTCATTTTTTTAATGAATAATGGTCAATGGTTAGCATTAATACTAACTGGTATTGGTAGCTTTATTGTTTTAAAAATCACAAAAAGTATTCTTTATCGCCTTAGTAAATCAAAAGCTCTAAAGCTAAAGTGGCCAACCCTAAGCGAAACTTTATTAGATAAAATTTTGCATCAGCCAATTTCTACTTTAACTGCTTCAATTATATGGCTCGTTGTTATTGATACCCTCAATCTTCCCCCAGCTATTAATAAAATTTTGATGTTGATTATTAAATTTGCTTTTGCTTTTGCAGTTATTCGGGTCGTTTACAAATTAGCCGACTCTTTTGGGGTCTACTTAACCAAGCTTACAGAAGCCACCCAAACGCCAATTGATAATAATTTGATTAATTTGGGAATTAAAACGCTTAAAGCTTTTATACTTGTTTTTGGTTTTTTACTATTTTTACAAAATGTAGGCTTTAATGTTTTTTCATTACTTGCAGGCCTTGGACTCGGCGGCCTCGCCTTTGCTCTCGCGGCAAAAGACACGGCCGCAAATTTATTTGGCTCAGTGACTGTGCTTATTGATAAAGCCTATAAAGTTGGTGATTGGATTGCTGTTGATGGAGTAGAAGGAGCTGTTGAAGAAATAGGCCTCCGCTCCACTCAAATTCGCACACTTTACAACACAGTCATATCTATTCCGAATGGGGTTGTTGCAAATCAAAAAGTTGAAAATTACAGTCGGCGCCATGCGAGACAAGTTTTAATGAACCTTGGAGTTCTTTACAGCACATCTCCAAAACAAATTGAAGACTTCAGCGCAGGAGTCCGCGATATACTTACAAAAAATCCATTGGTTTGCCAGGCTCCTCTTAATATTTCCTTTAACGCATACATGGATTCAAGCCTTAACATCAGAGTTCAATTTGATTTAAACGCTAACAATCTTGCCGATGAGTTAGTAGAAAGAAATAAAATCAACTTAGCCATTTTAAAACTCGCTGAAACATTAAAAGTTGATTTTGCGTTTCCAACAAGAACTTTGCATATTGCTTCAATGCCAGAGACTCAACAACTAACAAGAACAATTACTTAAAGTATTTTCCAGTTAAGGGGGAATATCCATGTCTAAAATAAATACTATTGCCGCAGCACTTATAACACTTTTTGCATCATCATTCACACTCGCCGCTGGCACTAGTGTTCCAGATGGAATTATGTTCGAGCCACATATAGCAAAATGGTCAGATACAACCACAATTGATTCTAGCTCAAGCGAATTTGAAGTAACCTACATGGGCGCTCATCTTGGTTATAAATTTCATCCTAATTTTTCAGTTGGCGGCGTATATGACTCTGAAGCCCGTAACTATAGTGATTTTCAACGCACGAGCCTTGGGGTTAATTTTGGTGCCTATATTGAAAGTATTGGATTAAGACTTACCTATTTTTTAAAATCTGATCTTACATTAAATACTGGCAGCTATGATTCAGGCACCGGTCTTCAGCTAGAAGCCGCTTATTACACAAATCTTACAGGACAAATCTTTTTTACAACAAAAATTGTTAGCAGAAGTTTTGAATATACAAAGTTCAAACCCACATCAACAAACACATCAATTAGCCAAAATCGTAAGGATACAGCTCTTGCATCTCTTTACCTTGGTTTACTTTTTATTTTTTAACCCAATAGAAAAAATAACTGATTC
>CAYMKD010000342.1:0-3137 GCA_964390435.1 uncultured Pseudobdellovibrionaceae bacterium
AATGGCGGACATACTTCCTCCATAGATCTGTGAGTTCAAGGTTCCCAAAAAGTCCATTAGGTCTTAAGAGCATCAATAAAACTAAAATTGAAGAGTATATAACCATTCGTAAATCTACACCGGTGTATTCTTGTAGTGGTCGCAGAGCTTCAGGCAAAATAGTGATGATTGCTGCTGCTACAATTGAGCCTGTCATACTACCCATGCCGCCTAAAACCACCATAATGACGGCGTTAACACTTAAAATAAATGAGAAGGTCGATGGATTTAAATAATTGGCATAATGAGCAAAAATACTGCCCGCAATTCCTGCAAAAAAACTTGAGAGAACAAAGGCTCTTACTTTGCTTTTAGTTGTATTAATGCCCATGGCTTCGGCTGCAATTTCATCTTCTCGAACACTTAAAAAGGCTCTCCCATGAGTGCTTTTAACAAGTCTCCAAATTACAAAAAATGTGACAATCAACCAAAAGATAGCATGGCTATAGCCAATTAAAAACTTACTAAAAACAAATCCGCCAAAATCAAGTTCTGGAGCTCCCGGGATTCCATAAAGTCCTCGAGCTCCACCAGCAATTTCCATATTTAATAAAACAACTCGAATGATTTCACCAAAACCTAGAGTTACAATGGCTAAATAATCTCCTTTAAGTCGCAAAGAAGGCAGCCCAACTAAAAAACCTGCAAATGCAGCAAGTCCACCACCTATAATAGCGTAGAGAACAAAATTTAAAATTGAAAGCGATCCAGAAAAAGGCACTAAATAAATACTTAAAATCGCCGAACTGTAAGCACCCACAGCCATAAAGCCCGCATGCCCCAGTGAGAATTGTCCTGTGTAGCCATTAACTAAGTTAAGTCCCATAGCTAAAATCATATTCACTATAATATAAATGACTGTGAGTTGAATAAATTGATTTGTGGCTAAGTCAAAAAAGATACCTAAAATTAAAAGGCCAACAAATGCACAAAGCGGAGCTCGCCAAGATTTAATAAATGCGGATTTGGCTTGAGCGTCTGTCATACTTTTTCAATCCTATTTTTACCCATTAAACCAGAAGGCTTAAAGAGCAAAATTAATATTAAAATACCAAAGGCAAAAGCATCACGATAAGTACTTGATAAGTAGCCAACAACCATCTCTTCAGAAAGCCCCATAATAAGTCCACCGATAACAGCACCTGGTACGTTGCCAATACCGCCAAGAACTGCGGCAACAAAGGCCTTAAGGCCAATGAGCATTCCCATCAGAGGATCAATTTTAGGGTACTTCATGCCAACAAGAACACTGCCAATCCCAGCAAGAGAAGAGCCAACAATAAAAGTAAATGAGATGACACGATCTGTATTAACACCCATAAGGCTTGCAACACCAAAGCTTGTGCTTAGCGCTCGCATGGCCTTGCCAATTTTTGTATGATAAATTAAAAGGTGCAGTCCAATCATTGAAATCACACCAACAACTAAAATAGTGATATCAAAACTTCTTAGCTGCACATCACCCCAAGACCACAAAACACTATCAATCATAACATTAGGAAAAAGCTTTGGATCTGGACCAAAAATAGCTTGTCCAGAAAACTCAAGTAATAAACTCACACCAATGGCTGTGATAAGAACATTGAGCTTTGGTGCATTTCTTAAGGGGCGATAAGCCAAGCGCTCAATGGTGACACCTAGCAAACTGCAAGCAGCCATTGAAATAATAATTAAAATAATAAGGTTGCCAATACCTGGTGAGGTTTCAATTCCTAAATACTTTGCAGAGTAGTAGGCCGCAAAAGCTCCCACCATGTAGACATCTGAGTGAGCAAAGTTAATAAGTTTTAAAATCCCATAAACCATAGTGTAGCCAAGGGCAATAAGAGCATAAATGCTCCCAAGGCTAACCCCATTGATAATGTGTTGGACAAACTCTTGCACGTTCTTATGGAGTGATGGTTGTTACGTAACTCATGTTAGTGCCGTCTACTTTTACAACAACCGCACTTTTAACAGCATTGCGTTTGTCATTGATTGTAATTTTTCCGGTTACGCCTTGAAAATCAGCTGTCTTTGCAATTTCATCGCGAATATTTTTTGAGGTAATTTCTGGAGTGCGTTTCATTGCTTCAATTAGCACCATAGCAGAATCATAACCAAGAGCTGCTAAGCCATCTGGAGTTTCCCCGTTGTATTTCTCTTTAAATTTTTTAACAAACTCTTGCACATGTGGTTCTTTTGAATCTGTTGTGTAGTGGTTTGAAAAGTAGTTACCATTAATGTCTTT
Source organism: uncultured Pseudobdellovibrionaceae bacterium (assembly GCA_964390435.1). Lineage (GTDB taxonomy): Bacteria > Bdellovibrionota > Bdellovibrionia > Bdellovibrionales > Bdellovibrionaceae > CAYMKD01. The sequence goes on from CAYMKD010000342.1 coordinate 2,270, forward strand.
GCCGCCAAGCTCATAAAGCTTTGAGCTATCCCAACCGTCGCCACCTAAAAGTGGAACTTTGATATTTAGCTGTCTAGCTTGTTTGGCAATCATCGCTACTTCTGTGTAGTAACCAGGAATAAAAATTGCCTGCGGATTTTTAGCGCGCATTTGCGTTAACTGAGCTTTAAAGTCAATGTCACCAGCTGCATAACTTAAGTCAGCAACAATTTCACCACCACGTTCCTTAATCCCTTTTACAAAATAGTCAGCAAGTCCAACACTATAGTCAGATTTAACATCGCGGAAAATAGCAAATTTCTTTAACTTTAGATTTTCAGTGGCAAACTTGGCCATTACAGTACCTTGAAACGGATCGATAAAGCAGACGCGAAAGATATAATCACCAACTTCAGTTACTTTTGGATTCGTTGAGCTTGGGCTAATCATAGGAACACCATGTTGTTGAGCAATGGGAGCTGCAGCAAGAGATCTTGAACTTGCAACTTCACCAATCACAGCCACAACATTGTTTTGAGTAATTAAGCGAGTAACAGCAGAGGCCGCTTCTTCAGGTTTTCCTTGGTTATCTAGGGCAATCAATTTTATTGTTTTACCTTTGACTCCACCTGCAGCATTTACTTCTTCAATAGCGAGCTTAACACCTTTGTCGGTACTGGTACCAAAGGTTGCCTCGCTACCAGTCATAGAGCCGTATTCACCAATTAAAATCTCGTTGCTATTGGTTTTTTTTGTGCAAGCTACAAAGCCTGCTAAAACAAAAACACCTAGTAATGCTGTAAAACGGCGCATGCGTCCTCCTTGAAGTAGTAAACCAGTGAAATGAGTAACAAATGTTAAGAACGAGCGTCAATCAAGCTATTAGACG
>CAYMKD010000343.1:0-3122 GCA_964390435.1 uncultured Pseudobdellovibrionaceae bacterium
CTCTGAAGAGGGAAGACGCATGTCTTTTTCTGGGTTAATAATTTCAACGCTTGTCGAGTAAGTTTGTAATAAAAAAACAAGCAAAATAGTGAACATGTCGGTCATTGAAGTTAGATTTAAACCGAAAGTAGAGCTTGTCATTTTTTTTACTTGGTAGCGACGTCTTGACATTTGTTATCCCTCGAGTACGTTTGAAAAAACTATGTCTGGAAACATATAATCAGTCATTATTTGCGAATTTTTAGTTTTATCAAAAACTGGAAATTTTATATTTGCATCACGACTTCTTCGAGCCTCTTCCATAATTTTAACTATTTCATCGTAAGTGACATTTTGTGCTGGAGTAAGCTCTATTCTAAATACCTCTGGATGTTGACCTTTAACAGCAACAAGTTTTTTATGAATAATAGGTAAATTAAATTCACCAGACTCTAGCAGAGGTACTGAGTCTACGTTTGTTTTGCCATTTTGTGTGACTCTAATTTGCACGCCTTTATTTTTAGAAATATCTAAGCTTATAATGACAGAGTTTTCATTTTTTTTATTTAATTCTGTAGCCTCTTTTACGGCCTGAGGGAGATCCGTCTCAATCATCATGATTTGCACAAATGCTGATGAAAGTAGTAAGACGGGCACAAGCTTTACCATCACTGCTAGCATTGGAGCTAGATCAAGCTCAAACTCATGATTTAATTTGTTAAATTGAAAGCGTCTTCGGCCTGCCATATTACGAAGCCCTCGAGTTGCCTGAAGGTGGGCGAGATGTTTGATAGCCAGCAACAACTTCAGCATTAATATTATCTGGGAAGACATTTTTTCTTACTAAGGAGTAAGATGTCGTACTAGTTAAAAGCTCTATAAGTCTTGAAGTTTTTTCAGTTACTTCTTCGATCATGCTATTTTGCTTTGATACTAAAATAGAAAATGCAATCATTACAGGAATTGAAACAGCAAGACCTAAAGCAGTTGTATACATAGACACTGAAATACCAGAGGCAAGAAGAGCTTGCTTTTGAGCTGGATCGGCTAAGGCGACAGCTTGGAAGGACAAAATAAGTCCATGGATAGTACCTAGTAGACCCATCAGAGTGGCGACGTTAGCAAGCATGCTTAAGTAGTGTAGGCGTTTTGAAAACTGAGGAATGTTTTCAGCAAAAGCTATATCTTGTGCTTGATATAGGGCTTCATCATCACGATCTGATTTTTCTAAGATAGTTTTAAATGCTTTTGCAAAAGGTTTGTTTTCAAACTGTGCGCATAAAACAATTGCTTCATCTACTTTATTGGCCATGACAAGTCCTTCTACTTTACTTGCCAGCTCCTTAGAATTCATCGAGTATTTGTAGTAAAGAGTTTGCACCCGCTCTACAATTAAAGCAGCAGCACAAATCCCTGTGAAGAGGATGCACCAGCCGACGAATCCTGCATCGATAATAAATTGAATAAGTCCCATCATATCCTCCTAAATTATTTTCCAACTGCTTTAAGCTTTGGTTTGTAATCTTCATAAGTCCATGTTTTTAAAAGTTCTTCACCAGGAGCGCCGACTCTTAAAAAGCGGATTGCATATCTAAGGCAACTAGCTTGGTGAAGTCTTTCTTTGGTAGATTTTTTAGCAATAATTTCTGCAACAACATTAAATGAAGGGTGGCCATCTGCATTTTTAAAGTGCAAAGTGACTAACTGACTAGGTAGTAAGCTTGGATTTTCCATTAGTACGAGAGCTCCCTTTTCGCTCAAGGTGATTGTGCGACCTCGCCATAAAAGGGTGTCATTGTGTACATATACATTTTTGCTCAATTCAACACGAGGGCAAGTGCGGCGATTAAAGAGCTCTTCATTTTCATTAGCTAGATTTTTTAACTGAGCAGCTGAGAAGTCTTCAAGATCTGCAAGCGGTTTCCATACATCAAAACCCTCAGTCCATACATAATCAAAATCAAAAAGAGCTTTATTTTGCATCATAGAAATTAAATCTGAATATTGAAAGGGACCAAATTTACTTTCGCCTTTTAATACAAACCATTGTTTATTATTCATTTGAGCCCTCCTTTCATTATTGCTTAACTGTTACTGGATCAAATAGAATTGAAACGTCTGCATCTTGTGGTGGGACAGCAGTGCCATGAAATGAAATGGTGTTGTCATCCGCACTGTAAGTCCAGCCATTAACTTCATCTTCAAAAACCTGAACGCCGTTGATATAAATCAGAATTGAACTTACAACAGGCTCTCGTTCAAGTTGGAATACACTTGATAATTCTAGAATAGTATCTGAGATGAGCTGAAGGCTTAAACCAAAGTCGTCGCAAAGACTTGCGCGAACGCCACCGGTTGCTTGAACGAGGGCATCATACCTAGTTGCAATTTTTCTTCCAGTGAACGAATTTTGTAAGTCATTTAAACATTGTTGATCATAAATTGCGATCGCAGAAACTGAGTAATTTCTTTGATTGCCAGTATAGCCTGTATACGCATCAAGTAAATCTGAGTAAGTTTGAATGCTGTGAAGTCTTGAATCATTATAATTATCTTGCAGCCAACCTGATCCACTCCATGAAAAATCATCTTCGTCAGAAACAATGATAACTGCTAGGTAGGCATCACTGCGACGAAAAGATGCATTTGTATCTGTTGTATTTTCAATAGCTGCTTGGATACTTTGAAATGCTCTCTCATCACCATTGCCACTGATGCCTTGTTGAATGTTTGTTAAGAACACATCATTTATATCTGCAGTATTTTGATCTATAACAAATACACCAGAATGACCACTAGAGGTTCCGTCCTTATATGTAGACCATGTAGGACTGCCAGTAAAAATGCTTTTATATGCATCAGTTACAGTCACTGCCATTCGAAAGTCATAGTTAAGACTTTGAAAGCGGTTAATAAAGGATTGAAAGCTATTAGCAACGTTTTGTTGAGAAGTGGCCATTGATCCTGAATTATCAATTACCCATAGGATATCGATTTTTCTAGGAGCATAGACTGCCGTTTGTTTGTAGGTGCTCGTTTCTGCTAATAGAGAGAAAGATTTGTCCTGCTTAGTACAGCTTGTCATAAGCTGGGCGCAGGCAATAAGGCTAACAAGTACCATGAATTTCATTTTATCCTCCGTG
>CAYMKD010000344.1:0-3100 GCA_964390435.1 uncultured Pseudobdellovibrionaceae bacterium
ATCTAATTGTTATTTAAAGCTTATTGAAACTTATGCAGGCGAATGCTGATCAAAATACTTTAATAACGCATATACAGAGATCCGCCTAAATAAAAAATCACACCTAAAATACTACCGTGTACAACAAGAGAGTACGAAGAGTTTCAACCTTGGCCGAACTGTGATTAATCTTGAAGAAGAAGCGAGCCTTACAACACTCTCTTATGTTGATGGAGCTCAACTTTCTAGGCATGAGCTTAGTATTAATCTTTTAGGTGAACGAGCTGAAGTGAAATCTCTTGGACTTACAATTGCCAAAGGTGAGCAGCATGTTGATCATCGCACTCTTATTGATCACCAGGTTGGGCACTGTCAGTCCACACAAATATACAAATCTATTTTAGATGATGGATCTCGAGTTATTTTTGATGGACAAGTGTGTATTCAGCAAAAAGCTCAAAAAGCACAATCTTCGCAAATTAATAAAAATCTTCTTTTAAGCTCAAAAGCTGAAGCTGATAGTAAACCACAGTTAGAAATTTTAGCGGATGATGTGAAGGCCAGTCATGGTTCAACAGTTGGCCAGATAAGTGCCGAAGAGCTATTTTATTTGCAGAGTCGTGCAGTTAATAAGGATCTTGCCGTAGAGATGCTCAGTTTTGGTTTTTGTGTTGACGTGCTTTATCAAATCCCTAATGACCTCGTTCAAATTAAGTTATTGGAAAAGGCCAAAATTGCTTTTAATAGAAAACTAAAAACAGAAGTAAAAGTGCTAGGGGGTACAGATGGCGTCTTGGGTTGATTCCGTCAGAGCTGACTTTCCAGCATTACAGCAAAAAGTAAATGATCGACCTTTGGTTTATCTTGATAGTGCAGCTTCTGCATTAAAACCTAATAAAGTTATTGAGAGACTTACAAAATTTTATAGTTTTGAATCCTCTAATGTTCATCGAGGGGCTCATAGTCTTAGTGATCATGCTACTTCTGAGTTTGAAAAATCACGTGAAAAAGTAAAAACATTTATCAATGCACAACATGACGAAGAGGTTATTTTTGTAAAAGGAACCACCGAAGGTATTAACTTAGTGGCTCAGAGCTTTTGCCAAAATCTCAATTTTGGTGATGAGATCTTACTTACTGAGATGGAGCATCATGCCAACTTAGTTCCATGGCAAATTGTTGCAGAAAAGTATAAACTTAAAATTCAATTTATACCGGTGACAGCCGTCGGTGATTTGGATCTAACAAAACTTAATGAATTATTAACTGCAAAAACTAAGATTGTAGGGGTTGTTCACGCTTCAAACACTTTAGGCACTATTAATGATATCCATAAAATTATTCACGCAGCTCATCAAGTGGGTGCTAAGGTTTTATTGGACTGTGCTCAGAGTATTACGCAAATTCCAATTGATGTTAAAAATTTAGACTGCGACTTTCTAACATTTTCTGGCCACAAGCTTTTTGGGCCATTTGGAGTTGGTGTTTTATACGGTAAAAAAGAACTGCTTGAGAACATGCCTCCTTATCAAGGTGGCGGCAGTATGATAAAAGAGGTTCGACTTGATAAAACAACTTATAATGATTTGCCCTTTAAATTTGAAGCTGGAACTCCAGCAGTAGCTGAGGTCATTGGCTTGCGCTCAGCCATTGAATATGTAGAGGGGCTTGGTTGGGATAATATAAAAAATCATGAACAAACTCTTTTTTCTTATGTTTTAGATAAAGCAAGCAAAACTCCAAATTTAATTCGAATGGGAAATCCAGAGAAATGCATACCTATTTTATCTTTTAATTTAAAAGGAGCTCATCATTCTGATGTAGCACAAATTTTAAATCAATACGGTATTGCCGTACGAGCTGGTCACCATTGCACTCAACCGCTGCTAAGAAAATTTAATTTAACGGGAAGCGTACGTGCTTCATTTTCTATTTATAATACCCAACAAGAAGTAGATCAGCTCTTTGAAGCGCTACAAAAAGCCGAGGAGCTTTTATTATGAGCCAAGACAATACTGCAAGTAGTGAAGTTCTTATTCGGGTGCAGGCAACCCCTAATCCCAATGCATGGAAATTTATATTAGATCGACCTGTGTTAGTTGAAGGTAAAGCAACTTACAATTCCATTGAGGAGTGTCAGGGAAACCGGTTGGCTTCAGATCTATTGTCTGTTGATGGGGTTAAGCAAGTTCATCTTTTTGGTAATGTTATAACCATCACTCATCGCATTGATGCGGAGGTGGCAGAGCTACAAAAGGCTGTTTGTGCTGTTATTCAAACTAGAATGCCTGTGCATAATCCAAATGTAACGACTACTGATTACAAAAAAGCAGCTCGGGAACATTTGCCTCCAGAAGTGCAAAAGATAGAAGAAATTTTAGATCGTACGATTCGCCCTGGTTTGCAAGGGGACGGCGGAGACATTGAAGTAGTTAAGCTTGATGAAAACAAACTCTATATTCATTACGAGGGCGCTTGTGGAACATGTCCTAGTTCCACCGCGGGCACACTTATGGCTATCGAAGGAATTCTTCAAGATGAACTTGGACAAAGCCTTGAAGTCATTCCTGTTTAAAAGAAAACCTTTTGTTCAGGGTCGGCTTCAAGTGGTTTTGCTAAAATAGAATTCATCTGCATTTGTTCGAGCTCTTGAGGTTTAGATAAATAAATTGCTGTACTTGCAAGTCGTGTATCTCCTTGGAGAACAAAAGCTTGCAGAGTAATTGTGAGATTCAAATCTTTTCTTAGTCCCGTAACTACGAGTTCTACAACAATAGTTTGACCGGCCTGGACTCCCGCAAAAGCATCTTCAAGCTCTCCAGAGACGACAGAAACTTCAGGCGGCAAATTCCATCGAAAATTCACATCCTCAGATACAGGTTGCATAAGTTGAATTTTCCCAACTAAGGTGACTTCTTCACTTTCAGTAGCTTGTGGAGTTTTATTTTCAATAGTTGTTTGTAGAACTCTACCAAGTTTTCCTTTCTGAGTATTAGGGATTTGTGCAAAGTCACTGGCTAGTTTTCTTGGCGTTGAACTTATAAAGTTTTTGGTAAAATAAAAAGCAGTGCCTACCAAAAAACCAATAAAGCTCATTAAAATAATTAGTTTGCGCTGAGAT
>CAYMKD010000345.1:0-785 GCA_964390435.1 uncultured Pseudobdellovibrionaceae bacterium
ATTTCGTTGAGGCTACAGTCGCCACCCTCAATTAGCTTAAGACTTGATTTAGCTACAAACCGAGCCTCGTCATATTCACTTTTTTCTTCCCTAATAGAAATTAAATCGCCGTCAGCATTTTGTGTGAAGAGGGTTTTATCTTTTCTTTGCGAGTTGTTTTTAATTAAGTGAGAAGCTCCTTTAACAATATGGCCGCTCGAGCGATAATTCTCTTCTAACTTGATGATTTTAGCTTCTGGAAAATCAATTTCAAAGTTAAGAATATTTGTGATGTCAGCCCCACGCCAAGAGTAAATAGACTGATCTTCATCACCCACCACACATAGGTTACGATGTTTTTGCGCTAACATTTTTACCAAGAGATATTGGATGTGATTAGTATCTTGATACTCATCTACCATGATAAAGCGAAAATGATCTTGGTAGCTTTGCAAAATATCAGGGTACATGCGAAAGAGCTCATAAACTTTAAATAACAGATCACCAAAATCAAGAGCATTGGCTCTTTTGATGCTGATCTCATATTGCCTGTAGGCTTCAAGAGTTTTTTTATCCATAAGATGATTGTGTTTTGTTTCGACATCATCTGGGCCAAGGGCCATCATTTTAGCTTGATTGATATGGTTTTGAATACGCCTTGGCTGATAGATCTTGTCGTTGAGGTTAAGCTCAGTCATCACTTTTTTAACAAGAGAGAGTTGTTCGGAATCATCATAGATGACAAAAAAAGGCTTATAATCGAGCAAAGTAATGTGGCTGCGAAGGATTCGAGAACAAAAACTATG
>CAYMKD010000345.1:795-3094 GCA_964390435.1 uncultured Pseudobdellovibrionaceae bacterium
CTATGAAAGGTGGTCACCCACATTGGTTCATGAACGGGGATATTAAAGTCCCGCATGAGTTGATAGATTCTCTCTTCCATCTCGCGAGCGGCTTTGTTAGTGAAGGTCACAGCTAGGACCTGCTCAGGCCTGGCATGACCTGTAGCAATCAAGTGGGCTGCCCGAAAGGTCAAAACCCTGGTCTTGCCAGATCCGGCTCCGGCTAAAATAAGCAAGGGCCCCGCGCTAGTAAGGGCGGCCTCTGCCTGTCGGGGGTTTAAATTTTTGTTAATAAAATCATCTATTTGCATAATTAAAAATGTTTTTCTTTGCAGACCCCTTGAAAATTTTACTAAAAGCATGTACTAATATAACGCGTAACAGCAATTAAGTTGAACCAGAAACTCTTTATAGTTCGAAAAGGCAGGCTTTGTGAAGCGACATCTCTATAGACTCTTGCTGCTCATAGTTATGAATAGTTTTTGGCTGCAAGCTTGTACTCAGAATCAATCTGCATCAGATGCCTCTTTAGCACAACATGCGCAACTCCCTTGGTTTACTGCAAAGGGAGGCTACTCTCTGCAAAATATAGCTATTTTATCTCTCAATGACTGGCATGGAGTTCGTGGTGACTATGCTGAGTTTCATCAATACCCAGTTATTGTCGGCTCTACAATTTCTGGTTATGCGCCCGAAGCTAGATTTATTGAAAATCAGCAGGGTTTGGTCATTCCAAAAGACTATACAAGTATGCAGCTTTTTAGTTTGTATGCCCATATCGAGAAACTGGCTCTTTGGGATAAAAGTGTTGGCAGCTTTAATTTGAACTCTTGGCCAATAAAAGTAGGCGTCTCTGTTGGTTTTCAAACCAATCAAGGCTTACTTGAAAACAACGCAATGTATGTTGGTGCACTCGACTCTATACTTTTTGTTCCTTATACAGAGCCTGACCTCTCTATTGCTATGAACGGTGGGATTATTGCACACGAACATTTTCATTCACTTTTTTATCACTCTGTTGTTTTGCCAGCTGGAGATAATTATCCAAACAAAATAAATCCTACGGCCCATGATTCCTCTGAAATGTTATCGGCTTTTGCTTTTTCTGCTGAGTCTGAGAAGAGATTTACTAGATCTGAAAATATAGGTGACGAATCTGATGAAAAGATAATTAAAGACCTTTATCATCAAATGCTTTTAAGTGCTATAAATGAGGGCTTAGCTGATGTGTGGGGTTGGCTGTATACAAATAATCCCAACTTTATTGCGGCCTCAATTGCTTCAGCTGAATTAAGAAAGCTTAATTTAAGTGAATCTCAAGTTTTAACTCGCAAAGATTTAAAAGCCACAATTAGAGGCTTATATTATAGTATCGAAACAAATTCTGAGGTTTCACAAGAGTCTATAAAAAACCTTCAGGCTCAACTTCGTGGTTATAGTTATTTAATTGGCACTCGGATGGCTCGCAATATCTACAAATTAGCAAAATTAAAATACACAGATAAAAAAGGCATGAATTTAGAGCAACGACAAGAGGTAGCCAAAGTGATCGTCGCAACATTACCTACACTTGGTGAGATTGTAAAAAATCTTAAAGAAGATGAAGAGTTAGAATCTAATTTTATGTTAGAAGCACTCTCAAAGCAGTGGGGATCACTCACAGAAAAACAATGTCAGTTACTTGTTGAAGAGGCAAATTTAACAAATCCATGCGAACAATCCAAATAAATCATCTTATTTTTTTTATAGTTATTTTCTTTTCTGTGTTCTCTGCACAGGCAAAAGAAGCTGATATTGATACTAAAGAAAAAACAGATATTTATGAAAAACAATTTTTAGTAGGCTCTGAGTTGCGGTACGAAAAAGATTCAAGTGAAAATTTAGCCCAGAGAAATTTGCCGCGTTTTTCAATTCTAGTTGCCAATGAAGCTTGGGGTTTTGGTTTTGATTATGCGGAGTTTTCTGAGTCGAGTGGGAATGAAGTTTTATATATTGAAAGGCGGCGGATTGAGGCTTTGCTCACAGCTGTTTGGTATCAAAAAATACAAAGCTGGGTCACACCTTATTTTATATTTCAAGCAGGCCTAGGGCGTGAGCGAATTTTGACTAAGCTGTATACAGAGCAAATTGAGAGTGCTGCAAACCCTAAGCCTCTTGTTGCTTTAGGAGCAGGGGCGCAAACAATGCTCACCAGTTTTTGGCTCTTGTCTTTTGAAGCCAGGCTACTCACGGCTGAAGACATGCGTCCTCAGCCCACGATGAGCTTTGCTGTTAAAACTGGCTTTGTTTTTTAAGGTACGAGGCCCTTAATTTATTTACT
>CAYMKD010000346.1:0-3072 GCA_964390435.1 uncultured Pseudobdellovibrionaceae bacterium
ATGAAAAGTTGCAGGAGCCAAACTTAACTTGTGACGAGGTAAGTGAAGCGAAGAGGGCAGCTAGACAAAGGGCGAGATATAAGTGTCCAACATGTTCAACCCAAGACGTGCGGAGCACGCACTTGTGAATAAGCCCCAGTAGGTTGGTGGCAGTAGCGAGTTAAGAAGGAGTTTATTTTACAATGGAGGTTCCCTATGGGAATGAGAATTACAACAAACGTGGCTTCGATAAACGCGCAACGCGCGATGGTTTCATCACAAAGAGAGATGCAAAAAAGTTATGCTCAACTCTCTTCAGGCAGTCGTATAACGAATGCTTCTGATGATGCCGCAGGACTCTCAATCAGTGAAAGCTTAAAGTCGCAAATACGTAGTTATGCACAAGCTTCACGTAACGCTAACGATGGTATATCAATGGTACAGGTCGCAGAGGGTGGTCTTAATGAAATCAGCAATATTATGACTCGTCTTCGTGAACTAGGTATCCAAGCAGCCTCTGATACGGTTGGCGATACTGAGAGAGGTTTTATAAATAAAGAAGTTCAACAAATGAAAGAAGAGATCGACCGTATTTCAGGAACAACTCGTTTTGGTAGAACTCAGTTACTAAATGGTTCGGGCGATAAGTTTGATTTTCAAGTTGGTATCAATAACTTTGAAAATGAAGATCGAATTTCATTTGATGCCAGTCAAGCTGATGCGACAACTTCATCATTGGAATTAAGCGGTATTGATTATTCGAGTAAAGAAGGTGCTCAAGAAGCTCTCTCTTTACTAGATACAGCACAAACTACAGTGAATGGTTTTCGCGCTAATTTAGGTGCTTTACAAAATAGACTTGGTTCAACAATTGATAATTTAGGTGTTGCTCATGAAAATTTATCAGCTGCAAATGCTCGTATTAGAGATACAGATATAGCAGCAGCTTCTTCAGAGGCAACTCGAAATACAATTTTATTAAATGCTTCAACATCAGTTTTAGCTCAAGCGAATCAGACTCCACAGCTTGCTCTAAAAATGATTGGATAATTATAATTTTATTGAATATTAAAGGTTTACAGGAGTTTCTCCAGCTCCTGGGTACCTACCTACTCGGAGGAGTTTGCTCCTCCGAGGTACTATGGAGATGCTACTCTAAAGTCTAAATTTGTCTATCAGGACTTTAGAAAGTGCAAAGATAATACCGATAAAAAGGTATGAATTTACGTGGTGTTTTAGGATCTATTTTGCCGCCTCTCGCGAATAAGAGATCAAGTGAGGCTGATCGTATTAAGTACGATGCAACAAAAGATCGAGATGCTAATGGACAACAGGCTTATAGTTCACCTCAGCAGCAGCGTCCACCAATGACGGACGAAGAGCTAGAAGCAGCAATAAAGCATCTTAAAGAGCTACCAAGTGTAAAAGAACATAACTTGCAAATCTCAGTTTCTGAGCAGAATGAAAAAAAAGTTATTTTGATTCATACGCCAGATGGAAAATTATTTCGTCGTATTTTAGAGAATGAGTTATGGTCTTTGATCCAAACAACTGATAAGGACAAAGGTCAACTTCTCTCCAAAACAGCTTAAAACACCTTATATAAAGCCAAAAAATTGACGTATTTTTCAGGATCTATCTCAAGTCCTAAGACATTTAATTGACTCACGCCAATCTCAAAAACCTGAGACAATATTAGAAAGAGCGTAGTGTAATATTCTACGTTTCTTAATGGATTAGAATCTTTGAAAGGAAAGATTTAAGTATGGGAGCAATTCGTTTTGGTGGTATGGCTTCAGGTTTGCCGCCTAACATTGTTGAGCAGCTTATGGATGCAGAGCGTATCCCTATTAAATCTATGGAAGTTAAAAAAGCCAAGAGCGAATCAAAATTAAATCTTGTAAAAGAATTAGAAACTAAAGTTACAGATATAAATAAAAATCTAGGGGAACTAGCTGGCGTTAGAGGTTTTCAAGACTGGAAATTTATTAGTGGAGCTCCGGATATTTTAGGTGGTGTTGTTGATCCGCAGGGAGCTATGGCTGGTGAGTGGCAGATTGAAATCGACCAGTTAGCGCAAAAACCAGCAGCCATTACAAATGGTTTTTCTGATAAAGATAAAACAGAACTTGGTGTTGGATATATGAAGTTTCGTACCACCGAAGGAGTCAAAGAAGTTTATTTAAGTGGTAAACATAATACTCTTGAGGGGGTTGCTCAGTCTATTAACAACGCCAATGTGGGTGTGAGAGCGACCATCGTGAATGATCGAAAAGATAAAGAGGCCCCTTTTCGCTTAGTCATTTCAGGACTTGCAACAGGTGATGATCAGCAAGTTGAATTTCCGATAGTTTATTTACTCGATGGTGACGAGGATGTTTATTTTGAGGATTCTAAGCCAGCACAAAATGCGATTGTTAAACTTGATGGTTTTCCAATTGAAATGCCAAGTAATGATATCAGTGATTTAATTCCTGGGGTTAACTTAGAACTCAAGCAAGCCGCACCAGGAAGGCCCATTCGAGTTACTGTTAAGGAAGATACTGAGCTGGTATCGGGTAAAGTGAAGTCATTTGTTGAAGCAGTAAATGGAGTGCTTAGTTTTATTCAAGGACAAAACAAATTAAATGAAAAAACAGATACAAGCAAAACTCTAGGCGGCGATAGCCTCTTAAGATCGATTGAGTCTCGTTTTCGACAACTTTTACAAAGCAGTGGTTATGGAAGACAAATTGGCGTGAGTCGACTCAGTCAATTAGGTATTGAATTTAACCGAGCCGGTACTTTGACTTTTGATGAAAAAAAATTTCAAGGTATTCTCACAAAAGATGTTAAAGGTGTGCAAAACTTTTTAGTCGGTGATGGTTTTAATACAGGGTTTATTCCGCAAATGAAAAGAGAGATAAGTAATATTTTAAATAGTGCTTTTGGCCCTTTGGCTAATCGAAAGCGAAGCTTGCAGCAAAATATAGATCAGACTAATAACCGGATTGAAAATAAAGAGCGACAGCTAACCAGACGTGAAGAGTCTTTACGAAGGCAATTTTCAAAATTAGAAGAAACTATGTCAAGACTTCAAGGCCAAGGTCAGGC
>CAYMKD010000347.1:0-3055 GCA_964390435.1 uncultured Pseudobdellovibrionaceae bacterium
CTCTTTTACATCTCATCGCAACTTTAGATGAGCCCGATGAGGGGCAAATTTTATTTTCTGGCCAAGATCTAGCTAGGCTCTCTGAAAATGAAAAAAGTAAACTTAGAAATCAAAAAATCGCTATGATATTTCAAAATTTTAATTTGATATCAGTACTTAACGTCTATCAAAATGTAGAATTGCCTCTTTTACTTAGAGAAGACCTTAGTGAAGATGAAAAGAGAAATCGCGTTCTTACCGCTATCGCAGATGTTGGACTTAAAGAGTTTACTCATCATAAAGCCGATCAACTCTCTGGCGGACAAAGACAACGAGTCGCCATTGCCAGAGCCCTTGTTCCAGAGCCGGATCTTATTCTCGCTGATGAACCCACTGCTAATTTAGATTCTAAAACAGCTCACCAAGTTATTGATTTACTACTAGATCTAAATAATAAAAGACAAGTGACTTTTGTCTTTGCCACACATGATGAAAAACTAATTCAGAGAGTTAAAAATTTATCTTATATTTCTGATGGAGTTATTGTTAAACAAGCTAACTCTCATTAAAAGTACTTTATATAAATAAGTCTTTAAGTTTTAGCTTTCTTATATTCAAAAATACTCAGACATGACGTTTGGCACTTGCTTGCCTACGCAAGCTGCGTGCCCAAGCCGAACTCGTATTTTTAAATATAAGAAAGCTAAAACTTAAAGATACTATCTTAGATTATTTTTTACTGAGCCTGCACAAGAGCTTCAGTGATATTCATTTTTAAAACTCGTCTAATTGGCAAAAGTGATACTATAACTCCGATAGTAATAATAATGAGGGCTGATTGAATAATTAACTGAGGATTTAAAGTCATTGAAAAAGGCACTGGCTCTGAAAGCATGCCTAGTTTATAGGGAAACTCTAAGAGATTTAATGCAAAAGAAATTACAAAAGATAAACCAATGCCAATGAACACTCCTAGAATGCTTAACAGTAGAGATTCCATTAAAAATAAACTGTAAACATGAATTTTTAAATAACCAATACTCAATAGAGTCGCTATTTCACGTGTACGCTCAAAAACTAGACGGTAAAAGGTACTTAAAACAGAGAGCGCACCTATTGAAATAATAACTACAGAAATAAAATTTCTAAAAATATGCAAAAACTCAATACTCTTTAAATAAAAATCACCAATCTCATATTCTTTCCAAGATTTAAATTGCAGAAGTGGAAAGTCCCCCCTGACTTCTTGGTCAAACTTAGTCTTTAATTCAGATAATATCTTTTCATCTTTAAGCTTAAGGCTCCACATAGATACTTCATTGGTATTCATTAACGATTGTGCCACTTCGATTGAAGTAACTATTAATCTTTGATCTATATCTGAAAAAATGCCATCTATGATACCTAGTACTGGTAGCTCTGCACCACTCACCTGGCCTGATTTTGTGGTCATAGACAATTGTACTGACGGAGTCTCGCAAGAAAACTCTCGCACCTCGGCTTTATAACCTTTTTTACTCGTCATCGCTGCAAAAGGTTTTTTTTCTTTACAGTTAATAATTTCTGCAAGTTTTCTACCCACAAGCAAACCTTCTTCTAAACTTTCATCAAGTGGCTGGCCAGCAACAACATTCCAGGCCCAAGAAGGACTTCTCATTACATGCCCTTGTTTTAAATCATAACCATATCCTGAAAAGACAGTTTGAACATGCCCAGTATTTAGACTGCCTGTAATATTTAAAAATCTGGTGTTCGCTACAATTTGTTCATGATGTTGATCTAAAAACTCACGTATTTTATTCTGCTCTAGTATATTTAAATTTTCTTGCCTTACCTCGTGTCTGATAAGTACATCACCAAACATACTTCTTTTCGCAAAAGTTTGATCAAAAATGATTTCGCTATCATAAATATAAGCCTGAAAGAGATTCAGAGCAATAAAGCCGCCTGCAATGGCCATTATTGCTGACATGCTCTTCTTGCGTGATTGAGTCACATTTTTAAATGCAAGTTTAAATAATCGCCATGCAATCAATGCTCTGCCCTCATTAAATCAACAATTTTAAATTTCATCATTTTTTGCGTAATTAGATAACTTGTTAATATAACTAAAATTAAAAGTCCCGTGGCAACAATAAAGGTAAATATTAAATTCGGCTCCAAAACAAACTGCAAGTCATTGGCATAACCGGGAATACGAAACCTGATATTAGACATATTATTTATAGTTTTAAATACATAAGCAGTTAAACCACCAAATGCAAAACTAAATCCAGTTAAAATAAGATACTCTAACAGAAAAATCTGCGATAAATGAGTAGGATTAAAACCTAAAGATCTAAATGAAGCTATTTCATGTTTTCTTTCGTAAAAAGCAATTTGAATGGAATTGCTAACTGAGAGAATAACCACGCCACACACTAAGGTTACAAAAAATAACAGCATCATATATACAAAATTCATGGCACCTACATAAACTTCGCTGATAACCTCTTCGGAATAGCTATGTACTTCAATATTTTTTAATCCCTGACTCTCTAATCTATCTTCAATTTCTTTTTTAATATCTTTTATATCATCTGGTTGATCTAAATAAAGAGCTAAATAAGTGACATTCTCTGTGTCTAGTAATCTTTGAGCAGACACCATGGGTAGTGTAACATTTGTTTCATCAGTTAGAGTAAAACCAGTTGAAATTAATCCAGATAGCATCCCATCAACTAAACCCAATCCACCATTGTAATTTTGAGTAAAAATTTGTACAAAAGGATCTAGTGGGATTTTCTTTAAATCAGCATCAAGACTGCAATCAAAATTTTCAGATTTAAAATTATTATAATCAACCTCTGAGCCCAAAGTTCTTTTATTTAAAAGATGCAATAATACTGAGCTCATCATAATAGGATTATAATCTTCTGGGAAATCCCAAAAATAATTTCCCCTTTCTATTTTAACTATTTCTGGTAATTTCTCTTGCACTTCTGGGTGCTGATAAAGCCAGCGCATATCATCTGGAGCAAGTGCTGAAAAAAAGATGGGTTGATTTATACAAGAGTTTGTTATTAACCCCTGCCCC
>CAYMKD010000348.1:0-3052 GCA_964390435.1 uncultured Pseudobdellovibrionaceae bacterium
GAATAACGACGAACTAAACTCTGTAGAGTCCAAAAATCTGTAAAATCTTGAGCCTCATCCTCTTCTTTATTTTCTTTTAAATGCAAGGTGATGGTGGTGCCAAAGCCTTCGGCTCGGGGAACGTGATCAATTTGATAGCTGCCATCACCATTTGACTCCCATAAAACGCCATCGCTGGAACCTGCTTTTTGCGTATGAAGGGTAATTTTATCAGCCACCATAAAGGCTGAGTAAAAGCCAACACCAAATTGTCCGATAAGTTCTGGGCTATTTTTTAGCTCTTCTTGCATTTGTAAAAAAGCTTTTGTACCTGATTTTGCAATGGTGCCGATATTTTCTACGACTTCATCGTAGCTCATGCCAATTCCATTATCAGAGATTTTAAGAGTTCTGGTTTGAGGGTCACTGCTGAGTCTGATTTCAAAATAAGTTTCTTGGGGGATAAGCGTGTCATTAGTGAGGGCTTGAAATTTAAGTTTATCAATGGCGTCTGAGGCATTCGAGATAAGCTCACGCAAAAAGATCTCTTTTTGTGAATAAAGAGAGTGAATCATAAGATCTAAGAGTTGTTTAATTTCTGCTTGAAATGCATGAGTTTGTTTGGCCATTTAAAAACTCCCTGTTATAGTGGCAAATAAGTTAATAAAAGTTAATATGGTTCTATAAACCAAATTGTCCAGCATTTGACAAGGCGCAAAAAATGAAAATCTTTGATATCTCGCCCATGATTAGCCCAAAAACTGCGGTTTTCCCAGGAGATGTGCCCTTTAAGTCTACAGCTTCAATGAGTTGGGAGAAGGGAGATCATCTGCAGCTCTCTAGTATGGAAACGACTCTGCACATCGGCGCTCATGCCGATGCCAGCAATCACTACCATAAGGACGGTAAGGGGATAGAGGCAAGATCGCTGGAGCCTTATTTCGGACCTTGTCAGGTGATTGCAGTAAATCTAAAAGCTAAGGAGAGAATTTATCCCAAAGATATTTTAGAAAATAAGATCTTAGCACCCAGAGTGCTTTTTAAAACCTTATCTTTTCCTAATCCCGACCAATGGACTTCTGATTTTAATTCTTTATCGCCTGAGCTCATTGAGTATTTAGCTCAAAAATCAGTGACACTTATAGGTATAGATACTCCGTCTGTAGATCCTGAAGATTCTAAAAAGCTAGAAAGTCATCAGGCCATATACAAAAACCAACTCTGTATTCTTGAGGGTTTAGATTTAAGCAAAGTCAACGAAGGGGTTTATTTTCTCTCCGCTTTACCACTAAAAATAAAAGATGCCGATGCCTCGCCAGTCAGAGCTATTTTGGTTGAAGGATTGTAATAAAATTTTTTTAATTGCGGCTAGTTAACTAGCCGTGGTTTTAATTTTTTTGAAACTCCTTTGGATAAATAAAAGGAAAGGTTTGCAGTCAGAGCACTAATCTTAAGTGGTTTTTGCATGATAGCTAGAGGGTCAAGCATTTTCTTATTTATGGTTAAATCATCATCTCCTGTCATAACAACGACAGGAAGTTCTCTTAAGCGAGCATCGAGTCGTTGTTGTATACGAAATTGATATCCATCCATAATTGGCATCTGAGCATCTAAGAGAATTAAATCTGGTAAATCAGAGGATTTTCGTAATAAAGATAGTGCTTCTTCACCATTAGATGTAGACTCCACTTGGTATCCACCCGCTTCTAATATCATAGTTAGCAAAAGCTGATTATCTATCGCATCGTCGATTATTAGAATTTTCTTCTTTGATTCTGGCATGGCTTGCGTATACCAGACTTGCGTACAAATACATCAACTAATAGATGTGTGGTGAAAATAGAATATTCCAGTTAAAGGAGGCCTGTATGTTATACAAATTTCTTGAGAGATATCGAATAGAAATTTTAGCCTTAGCCGAAGAAAAAATTTCGCAACTAGCCGGACCACTTTTGTCTTCAGAAGAGCTGAGGCAAGGTCTGCCAATATTTTTTGAGCTTCTCATTGATTTTTTGCGGAATCCAATTGATTCGACAGAAAAAAAGATGATCGTTAGTGCTGCCCAACATGGTAAAGAGTTATTGCGTTTGAATTATACCTTATCCCATGTAGTGCATTCGTACGGCGCCATGTGCCAAGCAATTACAGAGTTGGCTCAAAGAAAGAAATCAATTATCTCAGCGCAAGAATTTAACGACTTGAATCTGTGCCTTGATGTTGCGATTGCTTCTGCGGTGACTGAATTTCAGTTTCATAGTGTGCATGCAAGTGAAGAGCGAGAAGTGCAACATCTTGGATTTCTAGCCCATGAGCTTAGAAATGCATTATCAAGCGCGACAGTTGCGCAAGATATGATTAGGCAAGGTCTTGTCGGCATGGGGGGAAGTACAGCAAAAGTTCTAGAAGAAAATCTAACAAGAATGAGAATCATCATTGACCGTTCTTTATCTGAAATTAGAATGCGCACTGAGCCTGAAATTTTAGTAGAGAAATTCCGTTTAAATGAATTAGTTGATCAGATTTTATTAACCTCACAATTTGCCGCTCAGACTAAAAAACAAGTGCTAAAAAGTGAAGTTATGTCGATGCCTGAGCTAGAAACGGATCGCCAATTACTCCTATCGGCTATCGCAAATTTAGTTCAAAATGCACTTAAGTATACAAAAATGAACGGTCATATCACCTTGAGTGCAAAGGCTATTGATAAAAATGTTGTTATTGAGATTCATGATGAATGTGGTGGTTTAGATCCAAATTGGATTAAGAATTTATTTAAACCCTTTGCCTCAGGTGGTGGCGATCAGAGTGGGCTCGGTCTAGGTTTAACGATTGTTAGGCGTGCTGTTTCTTTACTTCAAGGTAAAATATCTGTTCACAACAATCCAGGTGAGGGCTGCTCTTTTCGCATGGAAATTCCAACAAAACTTGGCCCACTCCCCTTAAACAAAGCTCCTGTTGCTGGTAAAGACTCTGTTCAACCTCGGTCCAAGAAGAAAAAAGTATGATTTGCAAGTGACTTTGTAATTTAGGTGTTTAAAAAGAGGCCTTTCAATTTAAAGTGAAAAGTTCATTT
>CAYMKD010000349.1:0-1711 GCA_964390435.1 uncultured Pseudobdellovibrionaceae bacterium
TTCTTTTAACAAAAAAAATATTAAAAAACTTCATCAAATGAAACTTGACCACTGACACCCATTTGATATGCAGAAACCCTTCTTTCAAAAAAGTTTGCAAGCTCTTGCACATCTTGTAGTTCCATAAATGTAAATGGATTTTTTGCTCCAAATCTTTTAGGGATATTAAGAGCTTCAAGTCTTTGGTCTGCAACATACTCAAGGTATTGGCGCATATCTTTTAAAGAAAGTCCGGCAATACCATGATCTAAAATGTCTTTCGCAAAAGCCATTTCACACTCAACAGCTTCTTCAATCATTTGGGTGACCATTTCATTCATTTGTTCATTAAATAATCCTGGTTCTTCACGCCGTGCTGTATGAATAACTTCAAAAGCAAAAGACATATGCATGCTCTCATCACGAAAAACCCAATTAGTACCTGAGGCAAGGCCTGTGAGAAGACCTTTTGATCGTAAGAAGTATACATAAGCAAAGGCTGCAAAGAAGAAAAGCCCTTCAATGCAAGTTGCAAAGCAAATAAGATTCATTAAAAACTTACGTCGATCTTCAACTGTTTTAAGTGTTTCAATATGATTAATGGAGTCCATCCATTTAAAGCAAAACTGCGCTTTTTTATGGATTGAAGGGATGTTGTCAATTGCAGCAAAAGCCTGAGCCCGCTCTTCATGACTGGGAACATAGGTATCAAGAAGAGTTAAGTAGAACTGCACATGCAAGGCTTCTTCAAAAAGCTGTCTTGAAAGGTAGAGTCTTGCTTCAGGAGCATTGATATGCTTGTAGAGATTTAAAACTAAATTATTGCCAACAATTGAGTCGCCAGTAGCAAAAAAAGCTACCAAGCGACTAATAAGATGTTTCTCAGCTGGAGTCATCTTTCTTTGTAAATCGACAATGTCTGTTGAGAAATCCACTTCATCAACAGTCCAGGTGTTTTTAATTCCATTTTTATACATTTCATAAAAAATGGGATACTTCATGGGTCTTAGAGTTAAGTTAAAACCAGGATCTAAAATCATTTTAAAACTCCTTCGTTATTGGCAAGCTTCACAAGCGTCAGGGTTTTCAAGCGAACAAGCGATCACTTCTGAATCACTGTAGGTCTTTTTTGCCTGCACAGGTTCTGAAGTTTGAGTCTCTTGCGAAGATGAAAAACTAGAGTTTTTGATTGTTGTCATTGCTATTTTAGTTGCTGGTCTTGATCGTAAGTAATACGTTGTTTTTAAACCTTGTTTCCAGCCATACATATACATGGAACTTAATTTCCCGATAGTAGGGCTTTCCATGAACAGATTTAAAGACTGACTTTGATCAATATAAGGGCCTCTTGCAGCAGCCATTTCAATTAAAGATTTCATTGGAATCTCCCAAGCTGTGCGGAAGATCTTTTTTAAAGACTCAGGAATTTCTTCAATATTTTGAATTGAACCCTCTGCAAGCTTAATTTTATTTCTAATTTCTTCAGTCCAAAGACCCAGCTCTTTAAGTTCTAATACAAGGTAGCGGTTGATTTGCAAGAACTCACCCGAAAGAGTTTCTCTTTTAAAAAGATTAGAAACTTGCGGTTCAATAGCTTCGTAGCAACCAACAATTGATGCAATCGTTGCTGTAGGAGCAATGGCAATCATTAAAGAGTTACGTAAGCCGTGCTTTTTAATGCGCGCTTTTAATTTATTCCACTGCTTAATATTGGTTGGTTCAACTCCCCAAA
>CAYMKD010000349.1:1721-3051 GCA_964390435.1 uncultured Pseudobdellovibrionaceae bacterium
AAGGTCAAATTGCAGTTGCCCTTGAGCAGCTCTTGTATCTGCAAAATTACTATGCGGTCCATACTGTTCAGCTAAATCACAAGAGGCTGATACTGCATTATAATAAATTTCTTCTTGGATGCGTTTTGAAAGGTTTTTGGCCTCTTCGCTATCAAAAGGAAGTTTTAATAAAAATAAAGCATCTTGCAAGCCCATGGCACCAAGACCAATGGGGCGCCACTTTGCATTTGAGTCAGCTGCTTGAGAAATAGGATAGAAGTTGATATCAATGACTCTATCTAAGTATTTTACAGCGGTTTGCACGGTTTCAGATAATTTTTTAAAATCAAACTGACCATCCACCACATGACGACCTAAGTTCACTGAACCTAAATTACAAACTGCGGTTTCTTTATTTGAAGTGACCTCTAAGATCTCTGTGCAAAGATTAGAGAGGTGAATTACGTTTTCTGGTTTTGCAGTTTGATTGCTTTTTAAGTTAGAAGCATCTTTAAAAGTCATCCAGCCGTTGCCAGTTTGAGCCAAAGTCTTCATCATGCGAACGTAGAGATCACGAGCTTTCACCTGACGAGTAAAGAGTTTCTTTTCTTCAGCTTCTAAATAAGCTTTTTCAAACTCTTCACCAAAAAGATCTGGGAAGTTTGGGACAACTCTTGGGTCAAACAATGACCACAAAGAATCTGTTTCAACCCGCTTCATAAATAAATCAGGAATCCAATTTGCGATATTTAAATTATGAGTTCTATTGGCTTCGTTGCCGGTATTGTCACGAAGTTCTAAAAAGTCTTCAATATCGGCGTGCCAGCTCTCAAGGTAAACACAACAAGCCCCTTTTCGTTTACCACCTTGATTAACAGCTGCAACAGAAGAGTCGAGAGTTTTAAGCCATGGCACAACTCCATTTGAGTGGCCGTTGGTCCCTTTAATAAGAGATCCACTTGCACGAACTCGGTGATAAGCAACCCCAATCCCTCCTGCAAACTTTGAAAGAAGAGCAATGTCAGTGTATTTATCGTAGATAGCTCGTAAATCATCCTCTGGAGAGTCTAAAAGATAACAAGAGGACATTTGAGACTTTAGAGTTCCAGAATTAAAAAGTGTCGGCGTTGATGGCATATAATCGTGAGAAGAAATAAGTCTGTAAAGTTCAATAGCTTCTTCAGCACTTTGGCTTAACCCACAGGCAACACGCATAAAAAAGTATTGAGGATTTTCAAAAACTTGTCTAGTCGTTGGATTTTTTAAAAGATAACGATCATAAACTGTTCTTAAACCAAAATACTCAAAACGATCTGTGCGATATGGTTCAATGGCAGCACTTAAAAGGGCT
>CAYMKD010000350.1:0-3017 GCA_964390435.1 uncultured Pseudobdellovibrionaceae bacterium
TAAATTTTAAGTTATTTTACACAGAGCTCAACAAACTCTTTCATGCACTCAGAAAATTGTTTTTCAACTTTTTTAGCTGTGTCAGTTACTTCAGCATGAGAGAGCTTTTGTTGACTTAAACCAGAGGCCATATTTGTAATGCAACTAATGCCAAATACACGTAAACCTAAATGGTTGGCTGCAATAGATTCTGGAACTGTGCTCATACCAACGGCCTTGCCACCGATAAGTTGTAAAAAACGCACTTCAGCCGGAGTTTCATAAGTTGGCCCACTGACGCCGCAGTAAACACCTTTATGATAACGAATGGATTTTTTTTCTAAAATGCCCGTCATTAACTCAATTAGACGACGGTCATAAGCTTCAGTCATATCAGGGAAGCGCGGTCCAAGTTGTTTAATGTTAGGCCCCACAAGCGGATTGTTGCCCATCATATTAATGTGGTCTTCAATAATCATAAAATCGCCAGAAGACATTTTGGGATCAAGGCCACCAGAAGAGTTCGTAAGAACAAGAACCTCTATTCCCAACATTGATAAAACACGAGTTGGGAAAGCAACAGCATCCATATTATAGCCTTCATAATAATGAATTCGACCTTGTAAAATAGCTACAGGGACAGGTCCAACATGGCCAAGAATTAAAAAGCCACTGTGGCCCTCCACAGATGGAGGTACAAAGTGAGGGATTTCAGAATACGGAATACTGGTTTCTACTTGCACATCTTTGACAAAAGCGCCCAGCCCAGAGCCAAGAATCACTCCAACGGTTGGTTTAATTTGGCTGCGCGACCTAATATAGTCGACGCTTTCTTGGAGTCTCTCTAACAACAGCATATGCCCTTCGTGAGAAAGTTGTCATACAAGCTTCTAAGAAGTATAAGACTGTTTGAAGAAGAATTTTGCAAGAAAATTATGAAGTTAAAGCTCGGAGAGGGGGCGCCGAGGCCCCTTCCTTAGAGATTATTAAAGTTCGTTTATCTAATTTTGAATTTGAAGAGTTTTATAAAGCTCCTCAAATTGCATATTAATTTGTTCAAGAATATCTATTCTCAATGGACGCACAGCTACACAAGTTAAGGAGCCCCAAAAGCCACAGCTAATTTCTTCTGGATAGGCTTCAGCTCTAATTGAACGAGCGGCTTCGACAAAAGAGGTTTTCGCTTCGTTGAGCACTTGTGCATCTAGAGTCTTGTAAACAAAAACCATTTGCTCAAGAAGAGTGTAAGGCTCTCCAGCTTCGTAATCTTTGTAGTGATCAGCAAGATTGTGTGTGTCATTAATATAGTCGTATTCCATTTTTAGCTGCTTGCTTAAGTGATGAACTAACAGTGCATAACCTTCTGAACCATATTCGAATTTAGCAAGAGACTTAATAGTTTCAGCAAAGCTGATTTTAACAGGAGTCACTCTTTCCTGGTTACCGATACTCACTTTAATCGAGAACTCTCTGTTGGTATTAACATTAAAAGAAATAGTAGCCATCTCATTCAAAGTAACGGCTTCTTTCGTTTTGGAGAGGGCTTTAACCTCAACACTTTTTGTCTGCGTGTTTTCTATGAGGTGGGTTCCGTTGGTATCCACTGAACTTATAGAAACTGTTGCAAGACCAGACTGTCCACCCGCATTGACCACATTAGTAAGAACAAGCTGGAGCTTACTTCCTGGATACAAAAGTTGTGAGCCGTTTTCTCCCAGTACCTGTACTTGAAAATCTGTGATCACTACATTGTTATTCATTTCAGAAAACTTTTTATTAAAGCCGTCAACATAAGCTTTTGCATAAGCTTCTATGTAAGCCTTTTTACTAGCTTCAACGTAAGCTGCTGTGTAGCCCTCTAGTTTGCCGAGATCTTCAACGTACTTATCATAAGCCTCTTGGTAGCGTTCTCTTCCGTATTTTTGATCTCCATAGGAATCTTTTGTGTAATCACTGAATCCATAATCATAGAAAGCGTTATATTCACTTATAAAGGTAGATTTATAACGTTTTTGAGCATTATCACCGTCAGAAAAACGGCGCGGCAGGCTGAGATATTCTTGGGCAAAGTCATAGTAATCACCTTTTAGTTTTGAACCCAAAAAGGCCTCAAAAGCCCATTGACCATTCCATGTAAAGTTGATTTTTTTGACAGTAGTTTCACTGCCGAAAATGACAGCCGTATCAAAACCAAGATCCCATTGGTAAAACTCGGAAAACTCTTTTTTTAACTTCTTCGCTAAAAGCTCTCTTTGGGTGCTGATGTAACTTTGCATTGTCACTGGGTTTACGTTTGGAGTTAAGCCCTCTGAGTGAACTTCAGGAGCAACGACTTCATTTGAGGGTTGTCCATTGTCAACGGCTTGAACAAATCTTGTATAGGCCTCGCCTTGTCCTTTTGTCGAACCATCAGATTGACCTCTGAGAGTCCCAGCGTTTAAACCATCTGTTTCACCTTTGGCAAGAGCATCTTGGTAAGCCTTTTTGTATAGAGAAAGATTTCTGGCTTCAGATAAAGGCATTTCTGACATTGCTTTATGCCAACCCTTTTGAATATTAGTAACCTCTTGTGCGATAGGTCCGTAGTTACGTAAAACCTCTCTTACAATGTAGTGGGAAACCTCTGCAGCTGCGTTAACAACACTTTGCATATCGACACTAGGCAGAGGGGTAATCTCTTTGCCTTGAGATTTAATGGTAATATTATCTGAGCCATAAACAACATAGCTGATTTCAGTTCCAGGAGAAAGCTCGTTAATTGTCCCATCATTAAAGGAATAAATAATACAGTTACGAGAGTCTGTGCGCCCACCTTGTGTTACAGATTGACCATAAGAATTTGTAAAACTTAATTCATACTTACTGTCTTTACCAAAAGAGGAGTTACAGGTTTCTATTTTATAACCAAAAGAGGTTTCTTCAATTTTAGCAAAACTTTGTAGGCTGAAGGTCATCAATAAAGGCAAAAGCCAAATAGAACGCATCATAATGATTATCTCCTTATAGTTTGATAAACTTTATAAGATTTTTGTTTGAGT
>CAYMKD010000351.1:0-3012 GCA_964390435.1 uncultured Pseudobdellovibrionaceae bacterium
CTTGCCACAATAGATGAAATCAAAGCAGCCCTGCTCGAGATACTCCCCATAGGAACAAATCGATAAACAAAATATAAAAAACTCGTACATAGAGCAAAGTTTAGTACGTCCACAGGAATATGCATTAGATATGGAGCCGCCGGTTTATAGCTCAGTAGACCCACATAAACCGCCAATCCCAAAGGAAAAACTAAAATAAATATCCATGAAAAAAGAATTCTTTTAAAAAGATTTCTGCGCTTCTCAACGCGCCAGACTCGGTTAATTCCCCACTCCATTAAATAAAGAAGTCTAAAGGTGGCAAGAACTAGGAAAATTCCTCCAACTACACCAAACTTTCCAGTTTGAATTTTTCTAATTATATGTCGAATAAATCGAACAGCTTGATCTCCAGAAGCCATTGTTAAATTTTGCAGTAAAAATGTTTCTACTTTTGGATAAAAGTAATCCAATCCACCAATTGCTTTTATTGTTGCTAGTGTGACAGCTAGAAATGGTATTAAAGATAGCAGCGTATGATATGAAAGTGCTGAGGCAACTAATTGCACTTCTCCTGTTTTAATTTCATTCCAAATATCCTTTAAAACGACTGGACCTGAAGAGATTATATTCTTCTTTTTCTTTGCCATATATGTATTTTGCTACGAAGCCGACAAAAAAGCCAAGATTTAGGAGCTGCAATTAGTTTAAAAGGTCAATAAAGCTTAGATTTCTTCCTCTCATAATAAATTGCTCAAACATGCGTTTGGCACTCGCTTGCAAAAAGCAAGCTTCGTGGCCAAGCCGGAACTCGCATTTATTATGAGAGGAAGAAATCTAAGCTTTATTGACCTTTTAAACTATCTTGGCTGCGAGTTAAATCGACAAAAGAGTCTAATCTAACAAAACCAATAGAAGCTTGAGGTAAATCCTGCCATTTAGACTCTAAATGACTTTGCAGTATAGATTGCCACAGTTTTAAACCAACATGTTTTTTAAAACCTATAAGTCCCCATGCTAGACCAGAGTCTGGCTCTTTCGGCTTCTCTGCAATTTGCCATTTTCCATTTATCTGCCGCAAGCACCCCCAACTTTGCATTTTCTCAACATCAAAAGTTGCAAACACAATATCGTGATTCACTAACTGCTTAGTGATCTCAATTAAAGCGCTCTCAGGAGAAAACTCAACATCTGGTAAAACTAAAATATTATCTTCATGCCAATTAGGCTCGCTTTGTCGCAAAGTATCTGACCACTCTAAAGATGGCTCTATTACCTGCACGCTCATTTCTTCGTGTTTAGCTAAATCTATTAACGCTAACTTTTCTTTTCTTGTTATGACATGAACTGGCAATTGATATTTATTTTTGTAATATGAAATTTTATTAAATAGCGGCTCTTTAGTAACCGGGTGAGGCAAAAGCTCTTTAATCGGAGGACTTCCAACTCGACGCCCATAACCAGCGGCTGGAATAAGCAACAGTGGTTTAATTTGTTTTTTGACAGATGAGTTCAAATTTGCTTACCTTTGTACCTTATGTTGAAGCTTGTCATATTAAGTTATAACCATCCAAAAATCACTGTTCAAACCCTCAATTCGGCAAAAAAATATTTTTCTGATGAAGACATTTTCTTAATTCACAATGGTAGTGAACAAAATCACGTAGATTTTCTAAAAGATCAATTTCCACAAATACAACATATTCAAATGCTTGTTAATAAAGGTTATAGTGGAGGTGCTAATGAGGGCCTCCGGCAAGCTTTTGAAAAGTCCCCTTGGGTGATTTTTTTAACAAATGACTGTGAGCTCTTAAGCCGACCAACTCCTCCTCAGTACCCTGCACTCATTGCCGCAAAAATTTATTGGAGAAAAACTCAAAGAATTGACTCTGCTGGAGCCTGGTTTTGGCCTCGACGCGCAAAACTTGAACACTGCAAGAACCCCGAGCTCTTTAATAATAAAATAAAATCATGGGGACGCTACCCTTATGTGAGTGGCACAGCTTTTATGATGCATAAAGAAATTTTTAATACCATTAAAGGATTTGATGAGCGACTTGGCACTTATTGGGAGGACGTGGATTTTTCAATGAAAGCTGCAAAGCTTAAATACCCATTAACTGTTGATGAGGGCTTTGAAGTTCGCCATGGCGTCGGCAAAACTTGTCATAAAAATTCTCTTTACACCACATACTTTTTTCAAAGAAATCGACTTATTATAAGTAGACGGTATACAAAACTAAGATGGTATTGGCTTTTATGGCTTCGCCTACATTGGGTCTGGGCTAAAACAGCTGTAAATCATTGGCGTCATGGCAGAACACGTGAGTTAAATTATTTAAAAAAAATCGTTTTTGATAATTAATTTTTATCATTACCTACTCAAAAAAGGATCTTTTAATAGATTCCAAAGGCCTTTAACTCTCTTTCCTAAACCTAATTTAAAATATTCATTTTTTATATAATAAGAGCTATAAGAGAAAAATAAATGATCCCAAAAAATAAAAATAGTACCGTAATTTGTATCATGAAAATCTCGCTCAACATGATGATGCAGTCTATGCATCTGAGGACTTATAAATGCTTTTTCCCAAATTATTCTAACTTTATCAGAAAAATTGTAATTTGCATGTGTGATCATTGAAAATAAATTAAGAGAAATCTCATAAGCAATAACAGCTTCAACAGGAATCGAAAAAGAAATAATAAGTATCAACTTGTAGATGTAGGATATTAAAATTTCTCCAGGATGAAATCTTAAGCCCGAACTAACATCTAGGAGCTCATCATAATGATGAACCCTATGAAATCGCCAAAGATATGTAATTTGATGAAAAAATCGATGTTGCCAGTAAATACAAAAATCTAACAACACAAATCCAAGAATGCAACTCACTACCCAAGGCCACCCCTGCCATAGCCAAGACAAGTAACCACTTGAGCTATTTTCAGCAACTAAAATAAGCGAAGCCGGTAGCAAAATAAGAATGAGTGAGTTTATTAAAAAAAGTGTGACATTCTCAAACAAGTGAC
>CAYMKD010000352.1:0-3011 GCA_964390435.1 uncultured Pseudobdellovibrionaceae bacterium
CGTGAAGATTTATTTACAAGAATAGATCATGAGTTTTGGAATAGGGCCGTGGTGTCTCCTTATTTGTTCAATCCAGATCCCTCTAAAGTATTAATCCTAACAGGAGCAGGTGGACAAGAGACTAAAGCAGCACTTACTTTTGGTGCTAAAAGTATTTATGTTGTGGATTTAGTTCCATCAATTCTAAATTTAAATAAATCTAAATTTGATCTTTATAATGGGGGAATTTTTAATCGTCCTGAAGTAAAAACTTATGCTACAGATGGAAGGTATTTCTTAAGGACAGAGATGCATGGTCCTTATGAAGTCATTCAAATATTTAGTGCGCACACTAGTTCTAGTGCTGGACATGTTTCAGCAGGGCTGCAAGCTATTAATCTTGTGACAGTAGAGGCCTTTAGCGAGTATCTTAATCAGCTCAGTGATTTTGGTATTTTACACGTAAGTCATCGCTACTGGCCTCGAGTGCTGATGACGGCCGATCAAGCATTTAAGAAACAGGGGGTTGGTTCTGTTTTCTCACATGCGGTTGTGTTTGATAATTTAGATAAACAGGATCAACTTGGAGCCATCTTTATTAAAAAGCAAAAGTGGCGAGAAGTAGAGATAAAAAAGCTTGAAAGTTTTTTTTCACAGAACAATCCAAGTATGCAGTTTAGTCTTGTTTTTAATCCTCTCAATTTTAATGAAACTCGTTGGCAAGAATGGCAAAATCAATGGTTAAACCTTAACCCTAAATACATTAATCTTTCTCCTGCGACGGATGACAAGCCCTTTATGAAGGTTTTGCTCAACTCACTTGTTTTACCTGAGAAATGGTCAGAAGAAGTAGAGAAAAAATGGACTCCTTCAATGGAGTATTTTCTTAAAAGCAGATCATATTTTGGTATTCACATTGACTTTGTGCCTTTAGTATTAACGCTTGTCTTAAGTTTATTTGTAGTTGTTGTCTTTTACTTAGCAAATAAATTTTTCTTTAAAATGAAAAGTGAATTAAATAAAAGCTCGAGTAGCCTTTTCTTTGTTTTGGGTTTTTCATATTTTTTAGTTTTTTATTGCCTTCAATATGCTGCTCAAAGATGGGTAGGGCGGCCCGATATATCTTTATTTATATCAGCCACTGGCTTTTTTGTTGGCACAGGTTTTGGCAGCCTTATATTAAGTTCAAAAATGACAAAAATAAATCATATTAAAATCATGCTATTTTCTGCAACGATACTAACTTATTTAGCATTTATTTTTCTATTACAGAACTGGCAATCAGAGTCGTATTTTATTAATTGGCTTGTGGCATTCATAATTACGTTTGTAACGGGTTTTAGTTTGGGAGCTATTTTTTCTTCAAGTTTAAAAATGATTTGTGCTCAAAGATCTTCTTGTACAGCCCAAGCTTGGTTGCTAAATAGTTTTGGAGCTCTTTTTGCTTCTTTACTTTCTGTTCTGCTTGTTATTTTTATTGGTTTTCATATGTTAATTATATTAACTTGTGCTTGTTACTTGCTAGCTGCAGGCTGTCTTCATAAGCAAAAAGCAGGTTCTAATTTAAGCCGCGTATAACAATAGTATCTTGTTGCGAGCTAATTTGATCAAGATCTGAGTAATCTGTATTGTAGTGAATACCTCTAGACTCTTTTCTTTTTAAAGCACACTGAACGGAGAGGTCAGCAACAATGGCAATATTTCTTAGCTCTAAAATATCACTATGCATTTTAAAATTTGAGTAATACTCTCTAACTTCAGCAAGAATATTTTGAAGTCGATGCTGGGCTCTTTCAAGACGCTTATTTGTACGTACAATACCAACATAATTCCACATTAGACGGCGGATTTCTTCCCACATATGAGCAATAACAACCATTTCATCATCGTTGGTCACTTCAGGAGAGCGCCATTCTGGGATGTCTTTAGCATAGTGAGAAAATTCCTCGATATGTTTTAATATGTGTTCACTTGCGTTGTGAGCTGTGGTTAGGCATTCAAGTAATGAGTTTGATGCTAGTCGGTTTGCGCCATGTAGGCCAGTGCAAGCCGTTTCACCGAGAGCATAGAGTCCTTGAATATCAGAGAGTCCATTGAGGTCAGTTAAAACTCCGCCACATAAGTAATGAGCAGCGGGAACAACGGGGATGGGTTGCGTAGTGATGTCAATTCCATACTCAAGACATTTTTTATGAATGGCTGGAAAGCGAGAGCGTAAAAAATCAGCAGAACGGTGTGTGACATCAAGGTAAACACAAGGGTGACCAGAGCGTTTTATTTCTGCATCAATAGCTCTTGCGACAATATCACGTGGCGCAAGACTGCCCATTGGGTGATATTTTGTCATAAAGGCTTCGCCTTTAGAGTTTTTAAGTTCGCCACCCTCTCCTCTGAGTGCTTCGGTAACTAAAAAATTCCGAGCTTCTGGGTGATATAAGCAAGTTGGGTGAAACTGCATAAACTCTAAATTGGCAATACGTGCCCCAGCTCGGTAGGCCATGGCAATGCCATCCCCAGTAGCCCCACTCCAATTAGATGTGTAGAGGTAAACTTTGCCAGCTCCTCCAGTTGTTAAAACAGTTAATTTGGATTTAAATGCAATAATTTCACCAGATTCGGTATTAAGTGCGTAAGCGCCAATGACTTTTGCTGGTTTCATATCATGTGGGTCAATTTGTTTATTAATAAGCAGATCAATTGCAAAGTGATTTTCGCAAATTTTGATATTAGGATTTTTTTTTACCTGCTCAAGTAAGCGTGAATGGATTTCTCTACCAGTTTGATCTTCAAAGTGTAAAATTCTTCTAAAGCTATGGCCACCTTCACGTGTGAGGTCAATATTTTCTCCGCTAATATCAAAATGCACTCCCCAATTAGTTAAATCTTGGATGCGCTGGGGGGCCTGTTCAATAAAGTTTCTAACAACCTTTTCATTGCAAAGGCCAGCTCCTGCTCGCAATGTGTCTTGGATATGACTTTCAAAGCTGTCTTCATTAGACATCACGGCGGCTATTCCGCCTTGAGCCATAAAA
>CAYMKD010000353.1:0-3009 GCA_964390435.1 uncultured Pseudobdellovibrionaceae bacterium
TTTTTAAAAGCCTGAACGCCCTTATCCATGTATACAGGAATTTTAAGTCCCACAGGGCCACAACTTCCAGGTGAAGCTCCCGTTACTTGCTTAACTTCTTCATCAGTGAGCATAAGCGGAGGATTAACAAGCCCCAATAAATTTTTTAGTTTCACAGGATTTAACTCATCCGAACCACGCAGCAAAACAGCTATAGGCATCAACTCTTGATTTCTAGGATCTAACCCCTGGTTGGCCGAAAAAAATAAAGTTTTAACTAATTCTTTTTCTGGAGTTGAAGTGAATTTAGCTAAATCAGCAATTGTTTTTTGTCCAGGTGTTGGAAACCTCTCAAGAGGCTTTAAATCTTTATCAGGAGAAACATACTCCTCAGGATCGATGGCTGGACACACTTCCACATTAGCAGCAAAATCACCATTATCACTCACTAGAAGAGAATCCTCACCAGCATCTGCTAAAACCTGAAACTCATGAGTTTGACTACCGCCTATGTTGCCAGCATCTGCTTGAACAATTCGATAGTTCAATCCCAAACGGCTAAATATCGCCTGATAGGCCTCATACATTAAGTCATAACTTTTAAGAGCTGAAGCTTGATCAACATCAAAAGTGTAAGCATCCTTCATAATAAACTCACGACCTCTCATAAGACCAAAACGAGGGCGAATTTCATCACGGTATTTAGTTTGAATTTGATAGAGATTTTTGGGCAAATCACGATAACTTTTAATGTCATGGCGAACATAATCTGTCACAGCTTCTTCATGAGTAGCACCAAGGCAAAAGCCATGCTGATTACGATTTTTAAACTTAAGTAACCCATCGCCCATCTCACTCCAACGGCCAGTTTCTTCCCATAGTGCTTGTGGCTGAACCACGGGCATTAAGATTTCATTTGCACCACGCTTATTAAGTTCTTCTCGAATGATATTTTCAAACTTTCGAATGCTTCTAAGAATTAAAGCACTGTAGGTGTAAATGCCGGGGGCAAGCTTTTTAATATAACCACCACGAACAAGTAGCTTATGAGATGTGATTTCGGCATCTGCAGGCGCCTCTTTAAGTGTAAATAAATAAGACTGACTCCACTTCATGTAACCCTCTATGATTTAATCAAAGACTCAATTCCAAATGATTTTATTTTTCTATGCAAGTAGCTGCGCTCAAGACCAATAGCTTCAGCTGTTTTGCTGATATTTCCACTATTTTCAGCAATCTTTTTGAGTAAAAAATCTTTTTCAAACTTAGCACGGGCTTCGCGAAAACTTTTTAGCTCCTCAGCACTTGCCTCTTCCTGAGAAGTTGTTAATCCCGCAAACTTTAAATCATGAATATCTACAAAATCTCCAGGCGTTAATATATAAATTCTCTCTATGAAATTTCGTAATTCACGCACATTTCCAGGCCATGGATAATAAATAAGCTTCTCAATGGCCTGGTCAGAAAAGATTTTTTTGTTGTAACCGCCTTCTTTTGCAAAGTGATCACTAAAATGTGAAATAAGAGAGGGTACATCTGCTGCTCGTTCTTTAAGCGATGGCACTCTAAATGGAATTACATTAAGTCGGTAATAAAGATCTTCGCGAAAACGACCTTCTTTAATTTCAACTTCAAGATTTTTATTTGTCGCTGCAACCACTCGCACATCAACTTCAATAACTTCAGATCCACCAACTCTTTGAAAGCTCTTTTCTTGCAAAATTCTCAGTACCTTTGCCTGAGTCTTAAGGCTCATATCCGCAATTTCATCTAAAAAAAGCGTGCCACCATGAGCCAGGTCAAACTTACCTTTTTTAGTACGATCCGCCCCTGTAAAAGCGCCTTTTTCGTAACCAAAAAGCTCACTCTCTATTAACTCTTCAGGAATTGCAGCACAGTTAATATCAACAAAGGGTCGACTGGCTCGAGAGCTCATATAATGGATGTTTTGTGCAACCAACTCTTTGCCCGTGCCATTCTCTCCCGTGATTAAAACCCAAGAGGGTGTTGGCGCCACTCGCGCAATCATTTGTTTAAGAGAGACCATCGCCATGGACTCACCAATAAGAGCAATATTTTTTCGAAGCTTACTAAGAAGAGCATTTTTCTCTTCACGCTCTTGTTGAAAATTAATAATATTAGAAATTGCAATGGTGATTTTATCCATAGATAACGGTTTCTCAATAAAGTCCCAGGCACCCAATTTAGTTGCTTTTACGGCTGTCTCTATTGTTCCGTGGCCTGACATAATGATAAACTCAACAGCTGGGAATTGTGCTTTGGCTTGATTAAGAACATCAAGTCCATCGAGAGAACCTGGCATCCATATATCTAAAAAAACAATATCCGGTTGCAGCTCTCTAATTCGACGCAAACCACTCTCACCATCTTGAGCTACTTCAACCTTGTATCCCTCATCTTTTAAAGAGGCGCTAAGCACTTCTCTAATAGGAGCTTCATCGTCTACGACTAAAATCTTTAAATTTTTATTAAACTTACTCATGTACGATCCTCACTTCCCTGACTCTGCCCTAGAACACGCAAACCTTCAAGCTCTACCACGGGGAGTTCAATGATCATTTTAGTCCCACGCGGTTCATTTGCAACAGAGCGAATAAAACCACTGTGATCTTCGACAATGCGTTTGACAATAGGCAAACCCAAACCCGTACCACTCTCTTTTGTGCTGTAGTATGGTTCAAAAATTCGTTGCCTTTGATTTTGTGGAATACCAGATCCATTATCGATCACTGTTAAGCGAACAATTTTTAAGCCTGCATCATAAGAGGTCATCACTCTAATTTCCCCATGGTCAGCATCTAAAATAGCAGCTAAAGAGTTATCAACTAAATTAAGAACCACTCTTTTAATCTGATCAGGATCAAACTTAAAATCTGGCAAAGTAGCATCAGCAGCAAATGCAATATTAATTTGCGGATGGCCGCTTCTGAAAACAACAAGAGCCTCTTCAATAGTTTTATTCAGCGAAGCCATGACTGGGTGAGATTGTGGCAGTCTTGCAAATTGACT
>CAYMKD010000354.1:0-2993 GCA_964390435.1 uncultured Pseudobdellovibrionaceae bacterium
GTACAAGTGATTACAATTCTACAGAACGTAGTTTCACAGCTAAATATTTTGGATTAAATCCTGTACAGCCAGTAGCTGAAGGGGAAGAAGATCAAGTTCTACAATTTGTTGAAATTGATTTTAACTGTAAATCTAACTAGAGCAGTTAAAATTTAATTTTTTAGTCTATCAAGCTCATTTTTCATCAGCTCACGGACTCTTTCTTGAATCTGTGGGCGCTCTTCAATTGTATATTCCGCAGCATTTACAGTTGGTAAAATACTTAAAGTAATTGTCCTACTCCAAGCCCCAATATTAACCCAATAACTATTTTTAGGCATAATTAAGCTCGCCCCCTGAATAACAACTGGCAAGATCTTTACTTTCGTATTTATAGCAAATATAAACGGGCCCGTTTTAAAAGGACCTAACTCTTCTGTGAGTTGTCTTGTTCCTTCAGGAGCTAAATTATAAATTTGCCCTGCTCGCATTTTGGGCTCAGCTTCTTTATAAACTTTAAAAACTTCTTCACGGCTTTTTCGAGCAATTGGCAAAGCCCCTGCAAATCGAATTGCCAAGCCAAAAATAGGTATTTTAAAAAGTTCAATTTTAGCACCAAATCGAGAACTTGGAAAAGCCGTGTAAATTGCAAAGATATCAAACCAACTCGTATGATTTATTAAAATTAAATAGCCTTCATTTTTAGGAGCATTTTCAAGGCCCCGAACTTCAATCCTCGCTCCAAATAAAACAAGGGTGAGTTTGGCCCACAGATAAACTGTAAAATCCTGAAGTGGGCGCGTCACTTTAAATATGCCAAACAAAATACATAATAAAGAACTCACCAAAGTATTTAAAATAAATAAGGGAACGGCATAAATTAAACGTACATAGGAGAGAATTAAAATCATTAATTACCTATATCTTATAAATCAATAAATATTCTTTTTCGAGCTGCTGCTTTTTGTCTTTCTTTATACTGCGAATGCGCCTCTTCACCAGTAAAATTTAACTGATACGACTCAGAATCAACAATTTGTACCTCAAAAGGATAAAAAAAGCTTAGCTCTTTACCATTAGGAGACTGTGCAGGATCTATATGAATCAGCTTTCTAGCTATAAATTTAATAA
Organism: uncultured Pseudobdellovibrionaceae bacterium; assembly: GCA_964390435.1. Lineage (GTDB taxonomy): Bacteria > Bdellovibrionota > Bdellovibrionia > Bdellovibrionales > Bdellovibrionaceae > CAYMKD01. Next base: position 1,111 of record CAYMKD010000354.1, read on the forward strand.
AACGATAGCTGTCGCTAGAAAAATTATTTTGTTTTCGCAAGTAAATTATCTGATCTTTTCTCTCCTCTAGAAGCTTCACCATCTCTTCTTCTATAAGTTCATCATGTAGAGGCTGAGTAGAGTTTTTTAACTTTTCAGTCACTTCAAATAAAAGTTCTAAGGGATAAAGAGTGTTTGATGACTGATCGGGCATAACGTGAGGGAAAGCGACTAAATCATGCTCAATTAAAAATCGCACCACTCGAAAGGTATCAAATAAAGAGTCTGTAACAAACCTAACACCTAATTTGTCATATATTTTAATAGCCAGCATATCGGCTTTTGCCAAAAGCTTAATAACCGTACTTGAGGACATTTTAAAAGATTTGATCTCAAATTTATTTAATACGACTTCCTCAATGGATTTTTCTGGATGCCTGAGAATTGTTTTACCACTCATCCCATCATGAAAAATGCAGGCCTGCAGCGGAGTGAGAATTTGTTTTTGAATATCTTCTGAAAAAAAACTAAATAAATCGTTCTCAGCATGTACAAAGATATGCATCACTCTTAAAATTGCACAAGACCATCTTTGTAGTTTCTTTTGCGACTTATCTGTTGAGCTAGCAAAAACAAGTAGACTTCTGATATCTTCAAGTTTCTTAGGGTCCGTGAGTTCTTCTGGAATTTCTTCGCCATCTACTAAAAGCTTTTCACGTATAAGTGAGGTCGCACGTTTGTGATAATACCAAACCTTCTCTAGGACTTCTGGCTTATCTATATCAAAACCATAGTTTTTTATAAAAGAAGTGGCGGCTTCAAGATTTTTAATGCTTAACTTTGGCATATCGATGGCAGAGGTGCCACCAACAATGGAACGCATGATATCTTGATCAAAATTAAGATGTGGTAACATTTCTAAAAAAGGCTACCACTGCTACACTATTTATGACAAGTTTTAATGAATACAGTTAAAAAATCCACAAGTTTTAACAATAAAGCTTCCCATTGTTGCTGAACGCGCAGGCACATCAGGTGAGTAAGATTTTGAGTTTGCAAATTTAAAGCTTCCAGTGAACCACTGAGCCGTAAAATTCCCTTCCAATGTAACTTGGCCAAACTCATCTTGAAGTACAATTTGCACTGCATTCCCATTAATCGAACCACTTACCGCTTGAAAATTTCTAATATATGCAGGAACTGGTTCAGCTGAATTTTTAGTTTCTTCAATGTAACTATCCCAGACAGCTACTTGAAGTTTAGATTTTGTAGCATTAATCGTCCCGTTAGTTGCACTATTTGCATCTTTAACAGTCTCGATATATCCTTGTATTCGCACTCCAGTTGAATCTCCAGAAGAAGCACTCACAGTACCTAAATCAGTTTCAGGATTTAAATTTACAGATACGAAGTAGTCTACAGCTTTTTGAAAAGAATCTTGATATCTTTGATCCGTAATAACTTCACCGTAAGTATCTTTTAAATAGCCTGTATTAGGAAGGCTTGTCACAGCTCCACCAACTGCCTCGCCAACAAGCACCGGATCTTTGGCAGCTGTACTACCTCCCCGTGGATCAATAACTGTCACACTGTCTTCTTTTTTCTCGCTGCAACCCATAGTAACGGCTGATGCTAAAACTAGTGTCATTAATAGTTTCCATGTTTTCATAAAATTCTCCTGTTAATATCTTTATACGCAAGAGCTATGCCGCTTGAATGGCCTCAGATTCAATAGGTTAGAGGGGATTGACTCATTATGAGACATCTTTGATTCTAGCCAAAACTTGGCACTCAGTTGTCTATAAATTGAGGATTCTTAAAAAGACAAATGGCCACTAAACGACAGCCAGCACAAATAAAAAAGTCCTAAGAAAGTAAATTCCTAGGACTTTTTAATACTTTAG
>CAYMKD010000355.1:0-2949 GCA_964390435.1 uncultured Pseudobdellovibrionaceae bacterium
ACCGCCGGTCTTTTTTTTTCAGGGTTGTTGGTCTTAAGTCTTTTTTCAATCCCTGCCATTCAAAAAAACGGCTGGTTTGCAAACTATCAAATTCCTTGGAAGATCAATCCTTTTAGACACAATTTAGGGTGGGAGAATTTAGCTTTAGATCCGGATAAAGCCTTTCTTTTTGCAGATAAGTATCAGAATACGAGTTTGTTAAGTTTTTACAATTCTTCTCAAGAACAAGCCTACTTTTTTAATTTGCTAGGCTCCCGCAAAAATCAGTTTTCTTACTGGCCTACGCCAAAAGCTGGTCAGGATGGGAACTTTGTGGTCGTTGAAAATGGAACAAATCTAGATGAAAAAATGAAAGAGCTAGAGGTCTACTACAAAGAAGCCCTTGCTCCTTATTTTGAGAAAATTAACGAGCCACGTCGAGTAGATTTATTTCATTCATATGGCAAATCGGTGAAACAAGCACTCATTTTCCCTTGCGAAAACTTCTCCGGTATTTTACCACCAAATCCTGAGAAATACTAATTTTTTATTTATTCAACACAGAGACACTGAGACGCAGAGGCACAGAGAACACACCCCTCTGTGTCTCTGCGTCTCAGTGTCTCTGTGTTGAATTTAAGAGCTTTATTTCTTTTTTTCGACTTCGACGATGAAGGTCAATTTACCTCTTACGCGGTATTTTTTGACTTTCCCTTTTTCAATATGAGTTTGGATATGGTCGACATCGAACTGTTTAACTTGTTCAAGTGAGGACGTTGCATCTTTGATTCCGGCGGCAATTGCTTTTTCAATGCTTTCGCCTTCGCAGATAATTTCAATAACTTTTGCTGTAGCCATGGGTGACTCCTTTTTGTGTTTCTTTGGTATCATAATTAAATTTTAAAATATAGGAAAATGAAAAACCGGATATCCAAGCCAGGCCTGAATATCCGGTAGGAGTAGATTTAAGATCAGCTTAGATTATTTTCTTTTTTTAGCAGCTGGTCTTGCAACTTTCTTAGCAGCAGCTCTAAGTTTTACAACTTTTTTAACTGCAGGCTTTTTAGCAACTTTAAGCTTCACGACTTTTTTGGCTGTTGCTTTTTTAGCAACAGACTTAACAGCAGCTTTTTTCACAACTTTAGCTTTAACAGCTCTTTTTACAGCAGGCTTTTTAATAGCTTTAAGTTTCACTACTTTTTTTGCTGTTGCTTTTTTAGCTACTTTTTTAACAGCAGCTTTTTTCACAACTTTAGCTTTTACAGCTTTTTTTACCGCTGCTTTTTTAGCTACTGCTTTTTTAACAGTTTTTCTTGTTGTTGTTTTTTTTATGATTCCCATAACAACTCCTTTTTATTGCATGGTCTTATAATTTTCAAATTAGTGCTACCGTGCAAGTATGTCAAGTAATTATGTGAATTTATTTTTCAAGTGAAAAGAAATACAATGAGTAGATTTCTTAACAAGGTGTCCTGTAATAGCTTTTAAAAGCGATTCTGACAAATAAAGTTATTTTAAAAATTTATGCCGAAAATGGTTCAAATTTTGAGAATTATTTGGGTAAATGGTGATAATCTACTTGGATTCCATTATCAGATTGCGATTGATTATATCTAAAATAGAGGGTTTCAGGGGTGTTAGTGGCGAAAAGCGTTTGAGGTAATTGAAGGCAATTAGGGGTGTAATCGTTTTCAAATGTGAAAGTATCAAGATCGATGATCAAGAAACAAAAGTGATCATGCAACCCAAAATATGCATCGGTACAGACTTTGGCGTAGACGTATAGCTTATCTAAATAGACATTTGCTTCAAAAAATGCAGTGAAGGAAATATCTGGCATTTTTTTAATTTCATAAGGAGTCTTAGTAATTTTTCCGTCAATGATATGGAGGTTTTGAATAGAAAACTTGCCATTTTGATTGATGCCACACAATAATACAGTGTCTTTGAACTCAACAAGTGTAGATTTTCCTGGTATTTGTTGTTCATCTAGATACAAAATTTGAGGATCAGACGGTGTGAGCTCGTTCGGTGAGAAAGCAGCAAGTCTACAGGTTAGATGATCCTCAGACATACGGAAAATAGTAGTTTGAGATTGGGCATGAAATGCATGGTAGCATCCAAGATAAAAATCTTTGGGGATTGTCCCATCGATGATACAATCCTGGGATTTCAAGATCCCTTCTTCTAGATAAAGAACTTGAAAGTCACGGTTGGGTTTGCAGATCAGCAGTTCACTATTAAAGGCTTTCACACATGTCAGCACTTTTAAATCATAACCCAAAAAACCTTTAGTATTAGATGCTATTAAATCATCGCAAGAAATGGTGAATACTTTTTCATCCAGAATAAAAACGAGATGGTCCTCTAATAGATGCATCGATCGGAAGCTTTTAGAGGGGAAGGGTAAAACTGTATTTGAAGAGAGCGCCTGGTTTTCAAAAGATAAATAAAGCATCTCATCGCTATGAGTGATCACATTATGTATTTGAAAAAATACACCTTTATTCTCAAGCGTGAGCAATTCGATGCGTTTGGGATCAATGGATACGCAACTTTCGTAATTGATCTCACCCAAGAGTTTTTGCGCTTTAAAATCAAAAAAGGAAAATTCGGTCACTAAAGGAGTTTGTGAACAGGCAAGTGTATAGGTTCTATTAGACGCTGTCCTTGTGATTATATGGAGTAGATCTGAAGAAAACTCTTTTGGCAGAAGATCTTTATGTAGAACACTTCTGATTGTAAATTTGCCATCGATCCAATTGAGGATGAAGCGCTTAGGGTGTTGCATTTTTAAAAAATGCTCTTTTGTAAAGTCTTTACAGTTCTTCCAGTTTTCTAAGAACGCAAGAAAGGCAGCCTCCCAGCATTCGTTTACTTTTAGATTAAGGGTTTGACAGGTTCGCTGAATTTTGGAGCATATGAAAACTTTTAGTGCCGCTCTATTCGCAGGATCAGGATGACCAGTGA
>CAYMKD010000356.1:0-2939 GCA_964390435.1 uncultured Pseudobdellovibrionaceae bacterium
AACTATACAATTGAGTGGGTAGTTTCTTTTACTTGCCCATCATTTCTAAGAGAACACTCATTTTAAGCGGTCTTGAGACTGTAATTGTACCAATAGATTGGTGAGTTTGATCTTGAAGTGCCTTAGAAATAAGTTCTACTTCAACTAACTTTTTATCTTTAGTGACCATTTGTCCATTTGAAACATTATTATAACCACGAGAGAGAATTTTTTTAATTCCTTCGGCTGCAACAGCATGGTTTTCTGGAGGGTAAATATCAAAAATGGTTTTACCAATAAGCTCGCCGTATTGATAACCTAGAACTTGATGAAGCATTTGATTAGCCATGCGTATTTCGCCTTTGGAATCCACAGAATGCATCATGAAGGGGCTGTTAGTAAAAAAGCTCTCATATAAGTATAAATCAGACCTTGTATCTTCGAGCTGAGTGCGAAACTGCTCAGTCATTGGAGGTGCCACTTTTGCCTTTTTCTCTGCTTGCAAGCCATATTCCTTTGTAAAGTAAGGAAGAATGTCTTTAGCACTTATATGTCCGATTACTTGTGAGCGAGAATTAATAACAAAACAACGATTGCCAATCGCAGTAGCTAGTTTTTTTACTATATCTGGGAAGATTTCCCCTTCTTGAATCAGTTGCATTGGCTCAAAATACTGACGATAAAAAATAAGAGCTTCGGTTTCAGGATTTCGTTGGTAGCGAAGAAATATTTGCATCATTGCTGCTTCAGTTAAGACTCCATGATAGCGTTCAGCATCAGCTCTAACAGCCACAAAATTATCTTTGTGTGTACTTAAAAAATAAATAGCATCTAAGACTGAAGTGTCAAAAGATAGGCTGGGTGTTTCTGCCGTCATAATTTCTTTTGCGGTAATCATTGTTGGACCTCTCAGTGATGGATTCTTAAAAGCTTCTTCGGAGGAATGGGTCTCGAATTTAACCTATTAACTCATTAAAGTGAGAGCCAGGAAATTACTTTTTTACCTTGAGTGAGAGAGCCATCGGGTGAAAGTCCAGTGTAGAGCTCATTTAAATTAGGTAATTGATTAAGTGCTAATAATAAAGCCTGTTGCTCTGTGCTATCGAGCCCTTGTGTCTCATCATGATCTAGACTTCTTGTAAGTTCAAGAAGCCAGCGATCTAAAAATCCAATCCAATCTGAACCTAGCAGAGGGACATTCTTAGGTAATTCATCAACAATACTTGTGCTATCTTCAATGTCTTCTGGCATGGCTAATACGTTGAGCCCTAAACCAATGATGACATTATTTTGTGATCCCATTTGTACGGTTTCAATTAATATTCCAGCAACTTTATTAGAGCCTAGATAAAGATCGTTAGGTGCTTTTAAACTCCAAGCTAAAAAAGGCCATGTGCTTTGCGCGGCTCTGTAAAGTGCAAGTCCTATGCGGCAAACTAAAATGGGGGCTGGAGCTTGGCTTAAAGAAAAGCACCATGAGGAGAGAAGGGCTGAGCCCTCTGGTGGGCTTTGCCATTTATTTTGTCCACGTCCACGACCTGCTGTTTGATAATCAGTAATGAAAAGTTTTAAAGGAGTGTTGTCATTAAAGGCTTCGTTTTTGGCAATCATATTAGTGCTGGTCATTTGTGCACGGTAATTTACATTGATGTGATTTTGCTTGGCCCAGGCAGCCGTGATTTCTCCAATTCGGATTTCATCAAGGGGATCTTGCATTTAGGATTTCCAGTCAAAAATCAAACTTACATCTGCATTCGGTGCTGAGTGGGTCAGAGCTCCGACACTTATAAAATTAATGCCAAGCTCAGCTACTGATTGAACACGATCTAAGCTCATATTGCCGCTGGCTTCAGTTTCTACATCGTCGGGAATCAGAGTAAGAGCAAACTTAAGCATATCATTAGTCATGTTATCTAAAAGAATGCGTTTGGCTTTTTCAGCAACAGCCTCTTTTACTTCTTCAAAAGATCTTGCCTCAACTTCAATAGGAGCTGCTGAGTGTTCGCGAATTCTCTGTAAAGCAGGCTTGATTCCGCCCATTACGGCGATGTGATTATCTTTAACTAAAATGGCTTCACTTAAATTATAACGATGATTATGGCCGCCGCCATGTGTGACCGCTTTTTTCTCAAGTTCGCGGTAACCAGGTGTGGTTTTACGAGTATCTAATAACTTAGTTTCAGTATGCTCAATTTTTTTAACAAATTTTCGTGTAAGACTAGCAATACCAGAGAGGTGGCCTAAAAAATTAAGAGCAATTCGCTCTGCTTTTAAGATTTGCACCAAGTCACCATGAATTGTGCAAATAATTTGTTTGTTTAGAACAGCATCTCCTTCTTCAAAGTGCCATTTTATTTTAGCCGTTGGCTCTAATGCGAGGACGGTTTGCTCAAAGGCTCCCGCTCCAGATAAAACAAGATCTTCTTTGGCGATAAGTCTGGCTCGTCCTGGCCTGGGTGTGAGCGCTAGAGATTCTGTGGTTAAGTCACCATCTGGCATATCTTCGCGCAAGGCTGCGCGAATAAGTTCATCAAGCGTCACAAGTTCCTCTGCGCTTTTTTCTCGGTTTCAGTTAGGAGTTTATCGAGCTCTTCGCGAATAACACGCTCAGCGATCTCTGGAATGACTTTCCATGCGATGGCTTCTAAAACTTCACGAACTTGGCTGCGTAGCATTTCTTCGAGTCGATTTTCATCAAGAGCTTGAGAAGTCGATGAAGTGCCTTTACTAGTGCGAGGAAGTGGCTCTTCTTTAAGTAAATCAGATTTTCTTTTTTTAGGGGATCCAAAGCTAAAAGACTCATCTTCATTAGGGTGATCACGAAGTGGCTGAGGGCCATTGGGACCTGCAACCATAAAATCTGAGTCATCAATTTTCTCTTCCGGTACGACATAATCTACGGTGACTTCATCAAGTTCTACAGTTGGCATATCTAGTTTGAATTTTCTCAAATCTTGCTC
>CAYMKD010000357.1:0-2921 GCA_964390435.1 uncultured Pseudobdellovibrionaceae bacterium
GCCATGACCAGCTTCTACTAAATTGTGATGGCCTAATTTTTTTAATTCCTGCATGCACTGGATCCACTTCACAGATCCTGAAATTTGCCGAATTAAGTTCTCTTTTAAGTCTGAAGATTTTGTCACAGCACTTGCTGTAAAGTTCTGTACAACCGGAAAGCTAGAATCTTTAAATTCAACTTCATTTAAAAATTCACGCATTTCATTCTCAGCAGGTTGCATCAGGCTACAATGAAAAGGAGCTGACACTTGCAGAGGGATTAAGCGAGTTTTTTGCGGAAAATCAGGCAGCTTCTCAGGAGAAAAATTTTGCGCAAGCCAAGTGAGAGCTTTTTGTGAACCACTAATAACAATCTGTCCTGGAGCATTGAAGTTAGCTGGCTCTACAGGTTTTAAGCCTGATTCATCTTGAGTCCATTTGCACAATAATGTGGCTTGCTCGACGGATAAGCCAATTGTTGCAATCATTCCGCCTTCGCCAACAGGGACGGCTCTTTGCATGGCTTGCCCGCGGCGTTTAACAGCTCTGGTGGCATCCCAAAGACTTAAGCTTCCAGCTGAGACTAGAGCTGCATACTCACCAATAGAGTGTCCACTTCCAGCAGAGGGATTGAGTCCTAGTGTGGATTTAAGAACTCTATCTGTAGCCGTTGAAACGGTTAACAAACAAGGTTGAGTATTTTCTGTGAGAGCAAGATCTGAGTCTGAACCAGTGAAACATAATTTTTTTAAGTCGACTTTAATCGCTTCGCTAGCTTCGTTAAAAACTTCCTGGGCTATTTTAAAATTATCAAATAAAAATTTGCCCATGCCAGGGGCTTGACTGCCTTGGCCAGGGTAAACAAAAGCCCAAGACATTTAAAACCTCATCAGAGCGCTACCTGAAGTTAGACCTGCGCCAAAGGCAGCGAGCAAAATCATATCGCCGCGCTTGATTTGCCCTTTTTGAAAAGCTAAATCAAAGGCAACAGGAATAGAGGCAGCTGAAGTATTGCCTGTATCATCAAGACTTAAAACCACTTTTTCTTTTGGGAACTCAAAGTATTCGGCAACGGACTCTAGTATACGAGTGTTGGCTTGGTGAGGTACAAGCCAATCTACTTTATCTATAGGAACTTGGTTGGCCTCAAGAGCTTCTTTGCAGCACTGAGTGAGAGTGCGCACAGCGTGCTTAAATATTTCACGGCCCTTCATATTCACAAATTGCATTTTTTTATCTAACACTTCTTGAGAAAAAGGGATTTTAGATCCCCCAGCTGGAAGCACAAAAAGCTCACCTAAGTTTCCATCAGCATGAAGGTGAGTGCTAAAAACTTGCCCTGGTTGATTCTCTTCAGCTCTAGAAATAATAAAAGCCCCAGCGGCATCACCAAAAAGAATGCAAGTTTCACGATCTTGGTAATTTACAAAACGATGTAGAACTTCAGCACCCACGATGAGAATGTTTTTATACATTCCCGTACGCACGAACTGATCTGCAACTGAAAGGGCATAAACAAAGCCAGAACAAGCAGCTGATAAATCAAAAGAAAAGATTTGCTTACAACCAAGTTTTTGCTGAAGCACACACGCTGTGCTTGGCATCACCTGGTCGCCAGACACAGTGGCAACGATAATCATTTCAATATCATCAGGAGTTAAGTTGGCATTTTTTAAGGCTCTTTGTGAGGCTTTTAGAGCCAGATCACTGGTGCACTCATTGTCTGCGGCTTTATGACGTCGCTTAATCCCAGTGCGTTCAACAATCCACTGATCGTTGGTATCGACAAGCTTTTCTAGATCGGCATTAGTAATAAGGCCCTCAGGTAAGTAAGAGCCAGTCCCAGCAACGTAAGAACGGTACATAACCTATTCTTTTGTAGCGCTGATTTGTTGGCCTTTATAGTAGTAAGCACCATCAGCACCTTTATAAGCGCGATGAGGACGTACTAGTTCGCCGGTGCTTGCAGTGGCCATTGCTGGCGTGCTTAAAGCATCATGAGATCTTCTCATATCACGTCGTGAACGACTTGTTTTCTTCTTTGGAGTAGGCATAATTCACCTCAATTTAATTAAGGCGTTCAAAATATCGAAATCCAGCCAAAAATCAATGCTTAATTAAGTTTTATGCCTTTTAAAACTGAAAAAGGAGATTGTTTTTCTTCAACGGGAAGAGGTTCCTCATAATTAAAAGCTTTATCTCGCACATAGAGGCCACACACAGAGCAATCGCCTTTTTCATTTTCTGGCGGAGCTGGGACATAAGGCGTCTCAATGGCAACTATTTCATGGAGATATTCGCCCATATCAAATTCGGCATTATCAAACTCAACCACTGAGGGGCGGTCTTCTGAATGAAGATCCGAGTAGTGATTGGCCTTTGCATAATGAGAACGGCGCGGGTCGCTTTGCTTTTGAATCAAAAACTCATGAAATTTCGTATAGATAGGGAGTTTTATATCAATTCCACAGCGTGAGCACAGCTCATTCATTTGTGTACGAATAAAACCTGTGATTTCATAGCCTTGGCTTGAGGGTTTAATAAAAAATTCAGTTTGATAAAGTGTGGCACCAATAAGATCAAAAAGAGCTTCATTAAACTCAGCAGTTTTACTGTTGCAGATGTACTGTTGGCCTTCAGCAGGGATTTCTTTTAGATTAATAATCATGGGGACACCTCTCGGCAGACTTTGTCTATAAGCTAGCTTTTTTGATTCGCCACGTCAATCCAAAAGATTTTTTGCCTGCATTTTGCTCTTAATCAGCTTGAGTTCGTGAAGTTGATTAATAAGTTGCTGCCAGCGTTCGGCCTGCATAGAGCCGAGGCCATTCTTTTTGGTGTCTTCGGTTTCAATGAATTCTCTTTGCGCTTGAGCACTTTCTTTAAAGGTGGCCAAAGACATAGAGGGATTAAGCTTTTGCATATACTGATCCACGGGGCT
>CAYMKD010000358.1:0-2908 GCA_964390435.1 uncultured Pseudobdellovibrionaceae bacterium
TCCTTGCTGAAGTCTAAGGTAAAAATTCTCGAATATCAAAATCACATGCTCCATTCTAAGACTTTTTTAATTGATGATTGGGGGCTTGTTGGCTCTACAAATTTGAACCATCGCAGCGTACTTCATGATTTAGAGGTTGAAGTTATCCTAGATGAACCTGAAAATATAAAAAGTCTTGAAGGACAGTGGTATAAAGATCAAGAGCAGAGTCGCGAAGTTTTGTATCAAGATTGGTTAAACCTCGGTTTTTATCAAAAAATGAAAACAAAACTCGCATTAATTATAAAGTATTGGTTGTAAATGCAATTTACTGTAATTAGCTATAACATTCATAAGGGCTATGTCATTGGTAATACAAAATTTATTATCAATAAGATCAAAGAGGCTTTAAACACCACTCAAACAGATATCTTATTTCTTCAAGAGATTATTGGCGATAGCACTGAGGCTCGTGAGAAAATTTCAGATTGGCCTAGCAACAACCAACTTGAGTATTTAGCAGATTCCATCTGGTCGCACTATGCTTATGGGAAAAATGCAGTCTCTGATTCAAAACATTACGGCAATGCTATTTTAGCTAAGTTTCCTATTATCAGATATGAAAATCTTAATATCTCAAATAATCGATTTGAAAAGCGAGGTCTGCTGCATGCAGAAGTTGAACTTCCTGGGGAATCAGCGCTACTGCACTTATTAAACGTTCATCTTGATTTATTATCTAAAAACCGCATTACACAAATTGAAAAAATTATTCGTCGTATTGAAGACAAGCATTCTCCTGGTGAACCAATTATTTTGGCTGGAGACTTTAATGACTGGCAAGAAGAGCTTAGTCCCATTTTAGAAAATAGCTTAGGGCTAAAAGAAGCTCATTTAAATCATCAGGGAATGCATGCTAAAACTTTTCCAAGTTTTTGGCCCAGCTTAAAATTAGACCGAATTTACTATCGAAACTTAAATCTTCTTAGCGCTGAAACTTTAGAAAAACCTCCTTGGAGCACTCTTTCAGATCATGTAGCAGTTAAATCTGTTTTTGCTTGGCCTCCCACTTCTCATTAAAACAAGGAGTTATTTTGTTTAAATTAAAAGCTAAAAAAATTGCTCTTGTTAGACTTGATCGAATTGGTGATCTCGTCGTAACACTCCCTGTGGATGAGGCTACAGAGCTCAAAGAGTTTAATTGTCATTGGATTATCAATGAAGACTTAAAATATATATTAGAGCACAGAGAGCCGCAAAGACCATTTAAAACTCTTAATTTAAAACTTGGATTTAAAAATATCCCACTTCTTTTTCGTTTTTTAAGAATAGAAAAGTTTGATGCATTTGTTATATTTCACGCTCCCTGGTGGGTTAGTTTAACTGCTTGGCTGGCACGTGTTCCTCTTCGCATCGGCCCTAAAAGCCAATGGCACTCTTATTTATTTCTCAATCAGGCCATTCGGCAAAAACGTAGTCAAAGCTTAAAACATGAATTTGAATATAACCAAGATCTCCTCGCACAAGGTTTAAATTTAAATTCTAAAGCTCAAGACTCTCATTTTTTAAAATTAAAATCCAAAGACACAACTATTTTAAATAAATGGAATCTCATTAGTAAAAACTATATTTTAATTCATCCAGGCATGCGAGGTTCTGCAAAAAATTGGCCTGAAGCTAATTATCATCAACTTATCAAAAATCTAGTTCACAACCACATCATTGTCATTACTGGTACTGAGTCTGATATGAGTTATCTTCAGGAGCTTAAAAAAAATTGGTCGCAACATTCAAATGTGCGTTGGTTAATCAGCCAACTCTCAAATGAGCAACTCTTAACTATTCTGGCTCATGCTCGAGTGACGGTAGCTCCAAGTACGGGTGTTCCTCATTTATCTGCAAGTCTTGGTACGGCCACCATAGGAATCTACCCACCAGTGAGAGTGCAAAGTCCTGTGCGCTGGGGACTACGAGGAGCGCAAGCAAAATCGATAAGCCCACAAGTGGATTGCCCTGGGCACTTTCATTGTTTAAAAGAAAAGTGTCCCCACTATGATTGCATGCCACTTATTTCCGTCGATATGATTAAAAATGAAGTTGAAAAGTTTCTGTAATGTCCAAGCAAATAAAACGTCAATTTTTCTTACTGCCAGAGCTTGAAGTAGCAATAGCTCAAGGACTCGCTAAACATAATTTAAAATTAACCGATACAACTACCTTAGCAAAGCATGCTAAAAAACTTTCAGATTTTTATCTTAAGAATCCTCAATCTCCCACTCCTTGGCATGAACCATGGGCGCAAATTGCCTATCTTTGCTATTTTTGGCCACTGAATTCACTACGCTCAGCCTCCGTATTTAAAGAAGCACAGCGAAGTGGATTTTTAGAAAATATTAATACTGCCTATGATATTGGCTCTGGCTTAAGTAGTAGTTCTTGGTTTTTAAAACAATTTGCAGAAAAAATTCAAGACCTACATTTTATTGAACCCCATAAGGAAGCACAAGACTTACATAAAAAACTTGCGAATAAATCTGTTGATATTCATCTTGAGTGGCACAGATCTTTACCTGAATTAAATAGCAAGCCCTCAAACTTAGGAATTTTCTCTTATGTACTTACAGAAGTAAAAGATCCTTTAATTTTGCTCAAAAAATTTTCATCGTTTATGATTATTGAGCCTGCAACTCGAGATGATGGAAGACGGCTTTTATCTCTGCGTAGTCAACTCATAGAAGAGGGTTACTTTATGTGGGCGCCATGCACGCATCAAAAATCCTGCCCTCTGCTAACTCATTCAAAAACAGATTGGTGTCATGACCGCATTTATTTTGAAGCTCCCGAGTGGTTTAAATCTATTGAAGCTAAACTTCCAATTAAAAATCAAAATCTTACCATGAGCTACTTGTTGGCAAGTAAAAGCCCTCCT
>CAYMKD010000359.1:0-2885 GCA_964390435.1 uncultured Pseudobdellovibrionaceae bacterium
TATAGGGTTGTCAGAACTTGAGAGGGATTATTTTCTTTTGTTGGTACAAAAAAATAAAGCTGGAAACCATCAACTAAGAACCATTTTTGAAAACCAGCTTAAGACACTAAAAATAGCATCCCAATCTTTAAAAAATAGAGTTAAACATCAAAAATTCACTGACGAAGATAAAGCCACATTTTATTCTCAGTGGTATTATAGCGCTGTTAGGTTAGGAGTTTCTATTCCCAACTTAGATTCAGTTAGTAACATAGCTAACTATCTAAAATTGGATCGCTGTTTAGTTGCAAAAGTAGTTGAGTTTCTAATAAAACATAAATTAATTGTTGAGGAGAAAAAAGGACAACTCAATATTGGACCACAAGTGACCCATGTTGGTCACGACTCCCCATTTGTTAATAGACATCACGCTAATTGGAGACTTAAGGGTTTACAATGTATGGAATCTCTCAGCGATATCGATTTATACTATACTGGCCCTATGGCTTTGTCTCAAGAAGCAGCAAAAGAAATTCGCAAACTACTTGTTGAGCTTGTAGAAAAATCCACAAAAAAGGCCGCTCATTCTAACTCAGAGGTTTTACGGTGTCTAAATATAGACTGGTTTAGTATTAACGGAAATTAGATGCAGTGCAATTTTAAATTCAAATTTTAGATTTTTTCAAGGCTCGACTTAGAGACTCAGGTGCAACACCAATGTAAGAGGCAATATCAGCTTGTGAAACTCTCCCCTCAAGATGAGGGTTTTCGTTTATAAAAAATTCGTAACGCTCTAGAGCCGAGTTTGCAAGTAAGCGGTATTCTTTTAATTCCCTCTCCATATAATGGTTTTCCGCAATTTTGCGCCCAAACTCTTGCCATTGTGCACTTCGTTTAAAAAATGAACTTAAAAAAGAATATTCTAGAGTCAATACGAGCGAATTTTCTATAGCTTCAATTGTCATATCGGCTGCAGATCCGCGAATAGCCGATGCATAAGAACCAACAAAGTATCCTTGCGAACAAAAATTTCTGATATACATCTGCCCTTCAGCAGATAAAGCGAATGCTCTAAAAAGTCCTCGGTGCACAAAGCCCACTAAGTTAGCAGGCTCACCAGACTCAACAAAGCTCTCGCCTTTTTTATACTCTTTAATTTTTGAGCCCCTTATGAGCTCCTTAACTTCAATTTCTGGGATATCAGAGTATGACTTTAAAAGGTTAAAGAGCTCTTCTGTAATTATCTTGTTCATAAAGCGCACATTGCCCAAATTTTTGATCACTATCAATTCTTATTTTTTATTCTTGTTGATTCATGCGCACTAGGGTGCGCTTTAGAACTTCCCGCGCCTTACTAATAACATTTTTACGCCAAGACTCATCACTTGGAAAAAATAATTCTGTAAAATCTTCTTTTACTTTTTCCTCTATACGAGAATGAGCGTAACCAAAATGAAACCCCTGGTTCTCTAATATGAGACTGTTCAAAGTTTTAAGTTTAGGCATAAATCCATTTCCTATTGTGCCGAACTCCAAAGTGACCCCGACAGCTCTTTGCTCTGCTGATAAGATTTGCGGTAAAACATTATTTAAATCTCCATGGATGGGATAGAATCCATCACTATCACTTGGTGTGTACTCATAAATGTCACTTTCATTTTTAGGGTCAAATAATTGTGAAAAAAGTGTCTTATTAATACTCCCAGCAGCATCCCCTGGCATAAGATGAAGTTTATAAGATTCCCCTAATCCAGAATGAAAATCTAATAAAACAATATCTGTGTAAGGTCTGGAGATCTGTTTTAAATTATTTAAAAAATCCTCAACCTGAGGTTCAGCCTTTTTCCCGCCGTACTCTAGTCCATTGGGTGAATCAAACTGTCCTTGACCAATAATCACATTAAACTCCTCAAGGGGAATACCACCAAATAAAATTCGCGAACCTAGATTAATTGCAGTTGAAATTAAATTACTTGTAGAGCTAACTACTTTTCCTTGCGGTTCCAATATTCTGAGCAATTTTAAATAACCTTCATTTTTATTCTCATAAAGCTCACTTGAAAGAGAAAAATTCCTATTTAAATTTACATTCATCTCATCTGCACGGCGATGATGTTTAAACCCATAAGGATTAAGAGAATGCACTATTAAATATCCTGTCTTTTTATGATCAAGATTTTTACCGTACTCATTCATAAACATTAATTGGATAGCAGAACCGGCAAACCCCTCAGCTCCGTGAACACCAGAAGTGATTATTAGAAGTTTTTCCATTTTTTCTTGAGCCGGTAAATACAAATAATCCACTGTTAAATCAGGCTCTGTTCTGCTTGGGACATGAAATTGCCATATTTGGGCATCTTTAGTTGATGAGCTCAGTCGCTCGCTAGACTCTCTAAACCTCATACGAGCAGATTCGTAACTGTCAGAGTAGTAATCCGTGTTTACAATTGAAGATGGCATTTCAGCCATGGCATGATTCATAGAGGCTATGTTTAGCGCAATCAGGTATGCAAAAGTTTTTAGAATTCGATACATTTTAAATCTCCTTATTTGTTAGGAAATCTTTATTAATTTAAAAGTACCTGCACCACATTGACCTAGGTTAAGACTACTGCCGAAATTCGGATAAAAAATATCAAGAACCAGTATTAAATTGCTCACCAGCTGGTCTAAGTACTCGCATATTCAGCGGTTTCATAAATATTTAAAAAATGACGTGAAAATTTAGATGTACAAAAAATACTTCCCAAATATAGGAAATACTGATATACTTAGTAAGTACCGTAAATATAAAATTGACGTTACTTTGAATAATAATCATTTCGTAGAGCTTTGGATCGATCCTCATTATGAAGAAAAACATAAAGAGAGTTAGCATTAATTAGGATTGCAAATTTTATTGG
>CAYMKD010000360.1:0-2883 GCA_964390435.1 uncultured Pseudobdellovibrionaceae bacterium
TATGTAAAAAAAAAGCCACAAGTTGATAACTTGTGGCTTTTTGCTCCCCCTAAAACTAAGCTCAATGAGCTTAAAACCTATATAGGTTTAGCTTAAGGGCCCCTTGTGTCCCCATACCCTTAAACATAGAATTCTTATAAACAAAGAGACTAGCCTTAAGCCACTTACAGATTCTGCATGTTGAAAAAACTATCAAATAGGTAGTTTAAAGTCTTGGGCAAAGGAGGAGGACTTTGAGTGTTTAGATAGCCATTAATAAGCATTTGAGTTCTTTTTTTAGGGTACTCAAAAGAAAAAACTCCGTCTTTAGGTAGAAAAAAACGAAGATTTAGGCCATGAAGAACTTGTTGTGGGAAGGGTTTAGAGGTATCTAGGGTTTTCAAAAAAAACTCTAATCTGATGTCCCTTTCCCATAAGGATTTATTTAGCCCCTCCTGATAGAGCATGAGGGTTAGTAGCCAGGCACGATACTCAGCTAAAAGACCACAATTAAGCCCCGCATCTAAAAATAAATCAATTTGCTCAGCATCTTCAGGTAGAAACACTTGAGGGTCACCAATACTTTGCAGATATATTAATGTTATAACATCATCATTTAGTTTGGGGTTTGACAGGATTTTACTGGAGAATTTAAGCTTTTCATCAAGACTGTGAATGGCTTCATGGATAAAAGTAATAAACCAACTATTAACATCTAGGTTTCTTAAATTCATAATAATATTGTTGTTACGTCGATCGTAGGCTCCTAAAAGAACGGAATCAATATTATTGTCTTGTTTAGTTTTTTTATTAAAAAGTTCGAGTCTGATAAGATTATTTTTACTTTTTTCTTCTTGCACTAATTTAGATAGCAGTTTTAAGGGTTCAGCCCCCGAGGCACTAAAAAAATCCAAACTGCCCTGAAAAAATGAAGCTGAGATCGTATCTTGAAGAGAGCCACGAGCCTCATCATCAGAAATGCTGTCTATTAAATCAAGACATGGCTGTATATGGGCATTAGCAATAAAACTTTTAAATAATTCATTAGCTAATATGTTTTTCTCGGTAGAGAGTTTTAGTTGATATTGTTGGAACTCCAATCTTGGAGCAGTTTCTTCAGGAGGGTTTTCTAAGGTCAAGATCCATTTTTTTATAGTGTTTTGATTACATTCATCAGCAAAGGCAAATGACGAAGGTTGAAAAATTAAAAAAGTAAGAGTGCTTAAAAGAATAGACCTAAACATTAGTTTGTGGAAACCCGATTTTGTAAACACAGGGTGTAGTCATAGAGATTAACACTTAAAATAGATGGTTGTTGAGTGTTGCTATTAATAAGTCTGTATTCCATCACATTATTTCCTTCAGGAATAGCAAGGGAAAGATTGCTAACTTCAACAAAATGAGAATCAATTTCTCCAAGTTCATTGATAGAGCCTTTTTGAAAAAGTGGTGTATAGTGATACCTTGGTAAACCAAGTGGAATTTCAAGCTCTATAAATTTATTTTGAGAGTAGCTAGAGTGATTACGGTTTTGTTCAATTTGGGGTACTTTAATTTTGAAACTGGATTTATCACAAGTAGATTTATCTTGGATATCAATTCTAGTAGGTGAAAAAAAGTTTTTAATAACAGGTTCAAAATAAGTGCTTAACTCACAAGATCCTCCTGGAGTTGAATGGTATTCAATATCACGGATTTCATCCTGAGCGAGGTCTCTTTTGTAAATTTGGATCCAAACATTTTTCATCATCGCTGTCATGCACTGACTCGTAATATTGTCTACTTCATTAAGACTGAGGGCTCTTTCTGTAACTAAAGGGATAACAGAACCGGTAAATTCAGCTCCATTTAAATGAGCACCATTGGCAAAGGACTGAGTACTAAAAAGTAAAGTCAGCATGATAGACAGTTTTTTCATTTATGCCTCATCCAATTGTTAAAAGAGTCTTTAGAAGTCTTAGCCTTTTTCTTAAAAATCCTCATCTAGAGAGTTTATTTATGCAAACTTTTCCTAATTGGGTATGCAAACTTGCTATACCCTTTAGGGAAATCTATAAATTATCTGAATGAAAAAAATATTTTATTCTGACAATTGGGCTAAAAACCTTGAGGAGCTGATCAAATCGAATCAACTGAGTAAAGCCCTGTCAGTTATAGAAAATATAGAAACTTCAGAGTTATCTGATTATGACTTGGCCCTATGGGCTTCGTTCTGCCGTAGACTAGGTATAGCTGATAAGGCCCTAAAAATACTCAGCATTAAAATGAAACCTGTAGTTGAAGAACGGGGCCATGTATCCTCAGACATTATATTAGAATATGGTGCTATTTTATTAAGTCAAAACTTACTTTTTGAAGCTCAGAGATGGCTTTGGAGTATTGACTCTCAGATGCAACCTCGCGTTCTTCTATATCGAGGTTTTTGGTGTATGAACACTTGGCAATATACAGAAGGCATTAATTATTTTGAGAAATTTATGAACCAAACAAAACCAGATAGCTATTGGTTTACGCTCTCAAAATTAAATCGTCTTTGGGCCTTAGTGTTTCAGCAAAAATGGGAAGAATCAACATTAGAATGGGAAAGCCTTTTTGTCGAGGTCAAAAAAAATAAACACACTTTACTGGAAAGTTATCTTTGGCTCATAGGCATTGAAATTAACTATGGTCTTAAAAACTATAAAAAATCTCAAGAGTGTTTAGATTTTGGACTAAAACTTTTTAAAGATACAACTATTGCTACTGTGGAGAGGCTTTGCTTTTTAAAGTGGCAAGCAATCCTACTCTTAAAACTTCAAAGACCAGAAGCCAAAGAACTGATCATAGAAGTGAGGGCTCTAGCTGCGAAATTAAATCACTTCGAAACTCTGAGAGATTTGGATTATCATTTAAGCATTCTTAAAG
>CAYMKD010000361.1:0-2866 GCA_964390435.1 uncultured Pseudobdellovibrionaceae bacterium
GTTAAACACATTAGTCTTGTCATATAAAATGCAGTAAGCCCCGCCCCAAGAGCACCCATAGCCCACAGTGCTGGATGACCTAAACTCGAGTGAAAAGACTGCCACAAAATTTCATCTTTACTAAAAAATCCAGCAAATGGAGGAATACCAATAATTGCTAGCCAGCCTAAAAAGAAAGTGGCGTGTGTTATTGGTAGATATTTTTTAAGTCCACCCATTGTTCGAATATCTTGCTCTTCATGCATAGCATGGATCACGCTTCCAGAGCCTAAGAACATCAGCGCTTTAAAAAATGCGTGTGTCATAAGATGAAACAAGGCTGCGTTAAAAGCCCCTACTCCACATGCTAAAAACATATAACCTAATTGTGAAACAGTTGAGTATGCTAAGATTTTTTTAATATCCCACTGAGCAAGTCCAATGGTCGCTGCCAACACCGCAGTTAAACCGCCAATGACTGCAACCACATGAAGAGCATTGGGCGCCGCCATAAAAATAGGATTTAAACGAACAATCATATAAACACCGGCCGTCACCATCGTTGCCGCGTGAATGAGGGCTGAAACAGGAGTTGGACCGGCCATAGCATCTGGCAACCAAACATAAAGAGGAATTTGCGCTGATTTTCCCGTTGCACCAATAAATAAAAACAAACACGCTAAGGTAATCGGATTTAGCCAACCAAGCTCTGGGGTTGCAGGCGCCATTGAGTTGAGTTCAGCAAAGTGAATTGTGCCAAAATTTAAAAACAAAATGAAGAGTCCAAGTAAAAACGCAGCATCTCCAATACGGTTTGTAACAAAGGCCTTCATTCCTGCTGTGGCTTTAGCTTGATCCGTAAACCAAAATCCAATTAACAGATAAGAGCAAAGTCCAACGCCCTCCCAGCCGACAAACATCACAAGCAAGTTGTCGCCCAATACAAGTAAAAGCATGTTGAACAAAAACAGGTTCAAATAAGAAAAATACTTTGCAGCACCTTTATCGTGGCTCATATACCCGATGCTAAACAAATGGATCAAAGAGCCAACGCCTGTAATAATTAAAATCATTACAGCACTGACTTGATCCACAACAAAGCCTGCGCTTACTTTTAAGTTACCTACAAAAATCCAATCAAAAAAGCTAACAGCAATTCTGCGCGCATCTACTGGTAACGAGACTAACTCTGTAACCAAATAGGCCGCGGCAACAAAAGAAATAAAAACAGCCGAGGTTGCAATAACTCCAGCAACCTTGGGGCTGTGCTTTTTATATCTAAAGCCATTAATAAAAAAGCCTAGAAGTGGGGCAAGAATCAAAGTTGCTACGGACAGTTGATATGTCATGTTGTTAACCTTTTAAATGTTCAAAAAAGCGAATATTTACTTCTTTGAAACGCTTAAATATTGTTACTAAAAGTGCGAGCCCTACTGCTGCCTCAGCAGCGGCAATAGTCATTACAAAAAACACCATGATTTGTCCTTCAACTTTACTGTTGTAATGACTAAAAGCTACAAAGCTAATATTCACGGCATTTAACATCAATTCGATGGACATTAAAATCACAAGGGCATTTTTGCGCATAAGTACGCCAATAACCCCCATAGTAAAAAGAGCCGCCGATAAAACTAAATAGTGCGTAAGGCCAATTTCAATAAAAATACTACTTAGCATGCGTTCCCCCCTTGCTACGGGCAAGTGCCACGGCCCCGATTGCTACAATTAAAAGCAAAACACCTAAAGCCTCAAAACCAAAAATGTATCTGCTAAAAAGCATCATTCCCAGCGCAGCGGTGTCGCCTCCTTTTGTTGTTGGAGCTGAACTCATTTGCCACAAACTTTGTGACATATAAATTGCACCCGTAACAAGCCCAGCCAAAAGCCCCGCAGAGGCGAGTTTCATTGCATTTAAAACCGGTCCACGAGAAAAGGCAGATAGCTCATGCTTTAAATCAAAAAGCATTATGACCATAACAAATAAAACCATGACCGCGCCGGCATACACAATAAGCTGCACGCCCGCTAAAAAATATGCTCCTAATGTAACAAAAAGTGCTGAAACACCAATCATGCTAAGAGCCAAACAAAGCGCACAATAAATTGGATTCACCATTAGAATAACAGAAAGCCCTCCAGCTAAAGTGAAAAGCGCTAGCAACCAAAACAAAATCACATCTGTGCTCACCTGGCGATCTCCTCTACTATATATGAGCCATGTATACGAGAGCTGCTGTTAAAATCGTGTTAAATAGCGCCCACGGCAACATAGTCTTCCAACCTAAATTCATTAGCTGATCATAGCGAAAACGAGGCAAAGTCCACCTTACCCAAATGAATGTCCATAAAAAGAAGGCTAACTTTACTGAAAATGATAAAAAGTAAACAAGTGATGTAAGCAGATTTGCTTGATTTACAGAGCCGTCGGCCCAGGCGAGCATGGACTGCTGTAACTCAGACGGAGTTATTCCTGGAATTCCATAGCCACCAAAATAAAATGTGGCCATAAGAGCTGAGGCAACCATCATATGACCATATTCACCGATAAAAAAGAGCAGCATTTTAAAGCCACCATATTCAACGTGAAACCCAGCAACTAGTTCAGCTTCTCCCTCAGCTAAATCAAAAGGAAGTCGATTACTTTCTGCAAAGCTAGCTGCAAAAAATATTAAAGCACCAAGTGGTTGATAAAAAATACCCCAATTAGGTAGCCAAGCAGAACTCACTGTATAACCTAAAAGTTGAAACTGCAGAGTGTTCTGCTGAGCCGCAATCATTTCGCCAAAATTAAAAGTGCCATACAACATGATGGCGCCAACAATAGAAAGCCCTAAAGCTAACTCATAGCTAATAGTTTGTGCGCTGGCACGCAAGGCTCCTAGCATAG
>CAYMKD010000362.1:0-2866 GCA_964390435.1 uncultured Pseudobdellovibrionaceae bacterium
GGTCATGGCAAATCTTTTAAACCAGAGCGAGGCTACAGCCCTGAGGATTATGCTGATGATCTCTATAAAATTATTGAGGAACTTGGTTGGTCTAAAATTATTTTGGTTGGGCACTCTATGGGAGGACGAAATGCTCTTAATTTTGCCTATCGATACCCTGAAAAAGTAGATCGCCTTATCATTGAGGACATTGGCCCTGAGCAGAGTGTTGAAGCAGTCACAAGGATTGAGAACTTACTCGCTCTAGTTCCCACGCCCTTTGAAAATAAAAAAGCAGCTAAAGATTTTTTTACAATGGACTTTCCTGGGCTGGCAAAAAGTTGGCACAATCCTGTTATTTTAGGGCAGTATCTTTACTCAAATATTGTTGAAACATCAGAGGGTAAAGCGGATTGGCGTTTTTCCAAAAAAGCTATTTTAGAAAGTGCTAAAGAAGGGCGTGCGAAAGATCGTTGGAGTGAGTTTAGATCTTTAAAAATGCCCACACTTATCATTCGTGGTGCTCAGTCTGCAGACTTATCACCAGAAATATTTGAAAAAATGGGGCGAGAGAACTTAAATGCGAAACAAATAGAGATTCCTGATGCGGGGCATTGGGTGCATTCTGATCAACCTGAAGAGTTTATAAATGCAATCAAGAGTTTTACAGGAATTATCCCACTTTGACTTCGAAGAAGTTGAGAAGTAAACTCTGGCGCTATTAATGCTGTGTGTAAAGAAAGTGAGTCACGGTCTTGAAGTTCGAAGAGTTTAATTTTCAACCTGTTCTTTTGTCGGCGCTACAAAAACTAAATTTTCAAAATTGTACTCCCATTCAAGCAGCCGCCATGCCGGCTCTTTTAGAAGGTCGTGATATTGCAGGACTTGCTCAAACAGGTACGGGCAAAACAGCGGCTTTTTTGCTTCCAATGATGGAGAGAATTTTATGTTCTCGCCAACCTCTAGCAGAGCTCAATGAAGAGCAACAAGCTCTGATCAAAAAAAGAGCTTTCACTGACTGGCAAGCGCGTAGTTTTATTTTAGTATTAGTGCCCACTCGTGAACTTGCAGAACAGGTTTCGCAAAACGCAATTCAGTTAGGTCAAGATGCTGGTTTAAAGGTTTGCACAGTTTATGGTGGAACTAGTTATGACAAACAAAAAGAAATGCTTAAGCAAGGCGTTGAATTTGTGGTGGCGACCCCAGGTCGTTTAATTGATCTGTATAAAGAAAATATTGTGGACTTAAAACAAGTTAAAGCCATTATTTTTGATGAAGCTGATCGCATGTTTGATATGGGCTTTAAAGACGATATGAAATTCGTTTTAAGTCGTGTGCCACGTGAGAGACAGTTTTTAGTTTTTAGTGCGACTTTAAACTTTGATGTTCTTAATACGGCTTATCAGTTTGGAGCTGAGCCTATTGAAATTGATGTAAGTCGTGATCAAGCAAAAGCAGAAAATGTTAAAGACGAAATTTTTCACGTAGGTCAGGATGAAAAGCCAGCCTACTTATTATCGTTAATTAAAGCTCATAATCCAAAACAAGTTATCATTTTCAGTAATTTTAAAACAAATGTAGATCGAATTGTTAGATTTTTAAATAGCAACGGCGTTCCTACTTTAGGAATTTCAAGTCTTCTCACACAGGCTCAGCGCAATCGCGTGATGGAGCAATTCAAAAGTGATGATCCACAAAATATTTTAGTGGCAACAGATGTAGCGGCTCGAGGGCTTGATGTAAAGGGCGTTGACCTGGTCATTAACTTTGAGCTTCCAATGGATGCAGAAAATTATGTGCATCGAATTGGCCGAACCGGCCGCGCAGGTGAAGTCGGGCGTGCTTTTAGTTTAGTTAGTGACCGTGATGTGGATTCTTTAGCTCGCATTGAAGATTATTTAAAACATAAACTTACAATGGGTTGGTTGGAAGAAGAGCAAATCATAAAAGACCATAAGCCTTTTCCGAGAGAAGATTTTTCGGATAAACCGTTTCGCCCTAAAAGTGCTTCTGTAAAAGGTGGACGTGGTGGATTTGATGGAGGACGTCGTCCAGAAAAGCGACCCAGAGCAGATCGGCCGCAGAGAGTTCAGCAGAGTGATATGGGGCCAGCTCCAAAACTTGCGCAGCCGCGCAGTAAAACTCAAGGGGCAACGGGGCGTACTCAAACTGGAAAGCATGCTAAAAATAAAAATCAAAAAACTGCTAATGGAAGAAAATTTAATAATAAATCACATCCTTCAGCGGGAAAGCCACCACGTTTAGCAGTTAGAAAATCTGTGCAAATGGCAGCGCAAAAATCAGTTACGGGTAAAATTGCCCAATTTTTTAAGCGTTTATTTTCATAATTTCTATAAAATCTTGATTCAAATTTGAAATTCTTTAAAAAAAGTCTTAGACTATAAGAATGAAAAAGCTACTTTTGACAATTTATATAATTTTTTTTAGTGCTTCAGCTCTAGCAGCACCTCATCCAGCAACAGCTACTTCGGCGCTTATTGTGCCCGAAGTTGGTTTATTTAAATCGCCACTTGGATTTACCATGAGCGCTGTTGATACAGATTGGGAGCTAATACCAGCAAATACGGATAATTTATTTACTGTTGCTCGTTATCAACCCAGCAAAAATTCTAGTTCTGAGGCTTCTTTAGCAGTTCGTGTTGATAAAGTTTCGGAAAAACTAAGTCTTGAAAACTATGCTCGTAAGTGGCTTAGAGATTATCCTCATTATGGTTTTGAAATTCTGGGTTCAAAAGTTGTTAAAATTGGGGGTAATCCCGCATTTTTAATAGACCTTGTTCACAATAAAAAGCAACGCCAACTGCGACAGGTCGTTTTTTATAAAGATGTTCGCGCAATTATTCTTACATGCAGTGATGACAAGGTC
>CAYMKD010000363.1:0-2852 GCA_964390435.1 uncultured Pseudobdellovibrionaceae bacterium
CGTGAGATTTTTAATCAAATCCGCGCCTTTGATTCTGGACCTGGTAGTTTTACCCTTTATCAAGGGAAAAGACTTAAAATACATAAAACATCTGTTGTTAATGAAACAGGAAGTGGCAAAAATCCTGGGGAAGTGATTAAGGCAGAGGGGAAAGATCTTCATATACAAACTGGTCAGGGTGTTTTGGCTATTTTAGAGTTGCAGCCTGAGTCCAAAGCTAAAATGAGTATTCCTGATTTTTTGCATGGCCATCATACAAAAGTAGGTGAGGTTTTTGGTGTCTAAAAAAATAATTGCTCCTAGTATTTTATCAGCAGATTTCTCTAAACTTGGGGAAGAAATTAAGGCAGTGGCTCAAGCGGGTGCTGATTGGATTCATGTTGATGTTATGGATGGTCATTTTGTACCAAATCTAACTATTGGCGCACCTGTAGTGAAGAGTTTAAAGCCTATAAGCCCTCTTCCTCTAGATGTGCATTTAATGATTGAAAAACCAGAACGTTTTATTGACGATTTTATTAAAGCCGGCAGTGATTATTTAACAATTCACATTGAATCAACTGCGAAACCTAAAGAGGTTTTGAGTGAAATAAAATCTAGGGGAGTTAAGCCAGGGATTACTCTAAGACCTAAAACAGATCTTAATGAAATTCTGCCTTTTTTGGATATGGTGGATTTAGTTCTTGTGATGACAGTTGAGCCAGGTTTTGGTGGCCAGGCTTTTATGGTGGATCAGGTCGCTAAAATAAAAACTCTACGTCAAGAAATCCAAAAACAAGGGCTTAAAACGCTTATAGAAGTAGATGGCGGCATAAATGCAGAGACGGCCGTGCTTTGTGCTGAAGCCGATGTTTTTGTTGCGGGAAGTTATATTTTTAAGGGCGATTACGCCAAGGCCATTGCAAGTCTGCGTGGCTAGTCATTGAGCCTCATTCTTATGTGTGCTAATTAAAACTACAATTTATAGCCCCTAATGGCTTGAATCTTTAAAGAGGAATTATGATCAAACTCAATGGTGAAGATGTAACGTTAGAACAGCTTTGGGAAGTGGCACTTTATCCTGAGCTTAAAGTTGGTATGGCTCCAGAAGCCTATCAAAGAATGAATCATTCCCGTAGTTATATTGAAAGTCGTATGGAGTGTGGCGATGTAATGTATGGAGTGAATACAGGCTTTGGTGCTTTTTCAAGTGTTAGAATCTCTGATGATGAACTTGAAGCATTACAAAAGAACTTAATTAGATCTCATAGTTCAGGCATAGGCCGGCTTTTTACTAAGAGTGAATCAAGAGCGATTATGTTTTTACGTGCTAATGCTTTGGTGCGTGGTCATAGCGGAATTCGTCCTGTGGTGGTTGAGAAAATATTAGAATTTTTAAATCATGATGTGATCCCTTGTATTCCATCGCAAGGAAGTGTGGGCGCGAGCGGGGATTTAGCGCCACTCTCTCACCTTGCTTTAGCCCTTATTGGTGAAGGAGAGGTTTGGTACGAGGGAAGACCTAAAGAGGTCACACAAGTTTTAAAAGAAAAAAATATTGAACCTCTTGAGTTAAAAGCAAAAGAGGGACTTTCTTTAATTAATGGTTGCCAAGTCATGACGGCTCTTGGCCTTTTATGTGCCTATCGCAGTAAAAGACTTTTGTGGTTAAGTGATTTAGCAGGAAGTATGTCTTTGGAAGCACTAAGGGGCTCGAGAGCTGCTTTTGATCCATTGATTTCTGCTACAAGACGACACCCAGGTGAGGCAAAAACAGCTAGAAATATGTTAAAGCTTTTAGGTAAATCATCTACGATTTCTAAGAGTCACGCCGGTTGCAATAAAGTACAAGATGCCTACTCTCTTCGCTGCATTCCTGCGGTTCATGGCGCGGCAAAAGATACTTTTAATTATGTGCTGAACGCTCTAGAAATTGAAGCCAATTCAAGTACAGATAATCCTCTTGTTTTTGCTGATGAAGATAAAGTTTTATCATGTGGTAATTTTCATGGTGAGCCAGTGGCTTTTAGTCTTGATTTCTTAGCTATTGCAATGAGTGCCATTGGCAGTATTTCTGAGTGCCGAATTGCAAAACTCATTAATCCGGCGATGAGTGATCTGCCTGCCTTTTTAGCTCCTCATGGTGGACTTAACAGTGGACATATGATTGTGCAAGTGGCTGCAGCAAGTCTTGTGAGTGAAAATAAAATTTATGCTCATCCAGCTTCTGTAGACAGTATTCCAACATCTGCTGATAAAGAAGACCATGTGAGTATGGGGACAATTGCTGCACGTAAATTGAAAAGCGTTATTAAAAACGTTGAAAATATTATTGCAATGGAGATTCTCTCAGCTTCTCAAGCTCTAGATCTTCTGGCTCCTTTAGAGTCATCAGCAGCTGTTAAAGCGGCTCATGCTTTAGTTAGAGAAAAAGTTCCTTTTGCAGAAACTGATCGTGTGTTTTCAAAAGACATAGGACTTATTTTGCATATGATACGCAGAAATCATTTTATGAATGTGATTCAAAAATCTGTGGGAGATTTAGAATGTTAAAGCGAGTTGTAAAAGCTCCTCGTGGTAGTGAATTAAATTGTCGTGGTTGGCTACAAGAGGCCGCCTTTCGTATGATTCAAAATAATTTAGACCCTGAAGTTGCTGAAAAACCAGAAGACTTAATTGTTTATGGTGGGATCGGCAAAGCGGCTAGAAACTGGGAGTGTTTTGATAAAATTTTATCTGCACTTAAAACACTCGCTGATGATGAAACTCTCTTAGTTCAATCTGGAAAACCAATTGGCATTGTGCGAACAACAAAAGACTCGCCTCGAGTGCTTATCGCAAACTCTAATTTAGTGCCTAAGTGGGCAACTTGG
>CAYMKD010000364.1:0-2831 GCA_964390435.1 uncultured Pseudobdellovibrionaceae bacterium
AGTTTGTTGAAAAATCGATGTTAGTTTTTCTTGTTCATCTTTATTGAGAGAGTAGCTAGAAGGGTTCTGATCATAGAACTTAAGTGCCCCTTCTTTCCAAAGAGAGAGATGTCCCACTTGGCGCAAAAAAATAGTATGAGTCGCTAGATAGGATTCCATCCTCAACATATAGCCACCCAGTAATATTAAACCACAAAATCCCGCAGCAAGACCAAGGCCCGTAAATAAATGGCGACGCGAATGAAGTTTAAAATTACGCCAGGCTAAGGGAAGAAATTTGAACAACTTTACCCACCAATGAGCTTTAAAAAGTTACCGTAGGCCATAATTAATAAGGCCACTGTGCCACAGCTAACTGGAATGATTTCAAGATATTTAAAAGGTAAGTAAAAAGACGCTAAAAATAAAAATAAGGGCACGCCCCACATACAAACAAGCCAACAGTAGCTTCCAATAAGCTTTAATTGCTCATCTATTGGAACTAAATCGATGTACTGACCATATAGTATAGAAATTATTGGCAGCGCAAAACACGCAATATGGGCTAGGCGATTCATCCTGCGAGGCAAATCGGTATAATTATGATGTCCTTTAGGAGTCTTAAAAGGACCTGCAAAGGACCAAAGTCCAAGTATAGAGCCCGTTAAAATACCTAAAACAATTGTAATCCATCCGAGCATAATATTAAGTTCACCATATTGAGTCATAATAAGCCTCCCACTAGATCATCAGCGAAAAAGTTGTGTTTTAAAACAAATTTTTTGTTCAAAATGAAGAAATGAACCAGATGACGCCAGTTTTAAAACATTTATTTAATTTTATTGTTAGTACTCGACTTATTTGTTTTCATCATGCAGGAGGAAGCACCAATCAATATCTCAATTTACTCAAACCTTGGAAAGATCAGTTAGAAATTTGGGTCTTAGATTTACCAGCTAGAGCTTTTCGCAGTAAAGAACCTGCTATTACAAAAATGGATGACCTTATTACTTTGCTTATAAATCAACTCGCTGACCTTCCTCCAAAACCCACAAGACTTTTTGGCCACAGTATGGGAGCCCTCATTGCATACGAACTTAGCTGTCATTGTAAAAAACAAGCAAATCCAATTGAAATTCAAAAACTTGGAATTTCAGGACTGGCAGCTCCCAGCAATGAAAATCTAAGAAATAAAAAGATTATCTCGGAGCTGCCAGAGGATGAATTTTTATCTGAAATAGAAAAATATTCTCCTATGCCTGACATGGTAAAAAAAGAAAATAGTAGCTTGAAGTTTTTTCTTGAAGTTGCCAGAAATGATATGAAACTTATTGAAAGCTATAAAAACTCAAATACAGATATTCTAAATATACCCAGCTATATTTTCAGTGGCTCTGAAGATTTACAAGTTCCTGTCGAATCTTTAACTCAGTGGCAAAAGCTCATCACTCTGGCCCACCCTCCCTACATTTATGCGGGAGGTCATTTTTATTTGTTTTCCCATCTATCAGAAGTTTTCAATATAATGACTGCGTGACAAAATCAAAAATTAAAAACCTTAATGAATTCCTAAAAATTAGCTGTGAAAATGCCGGAACAAAATCCCTATTTTCTATATTTAATTTTGATTCTTCTACTGGATCAACAGAAATAAAAAGTATCTCTGGACAAGATTTCCACACACAGGTTGAAGAACAATATCGTATTCATAAAATTATGGGCGTAGATAAGCAATCAAGAGTTGTATTATTGGGTGAGAGTTCAATTGACTGGATTGTTAATTTTTTTGCTGCATTAAAAAATTCAGCACTAGTTTGTCCAATGGATATTAAATTAACTTCAGATGAACTTGCTAATATTATAGAACACTTTTCAGCAACACATATTCTTTGTGATTCTAAAATCTATCAAACTCTCACAAAAATTGATTTTGTCATAAAAAATAAAGCTAAACTCATTAGTTTCTCTGAACTAAAGGGAATGGCCCCTCAATTTGTAAATTTTATGGATCAAAATAAAAATGATACCACTTTGCCAAGTTTAGAAAACACACATATTGTTATGTACACTTCTGGAACTGCAGGAAACCCCAAAGGGGTTGTTATTACATTAGCCTCCTTATTTTTCGAAATTGAGCAAGCTAAAAAAATATCTCCACCTACTCATCCTAAAAAAAGAAGAGTTTTTTCTATATTGCCTTTAAATCATATTTATGGTCTATCTGCTGGTTTGCTATACTCTACCTGGAGTGATTTAGAATACTGCCTCACTCAAAGTCTAAATCCAGAACATATTAGACAGTTCTTACAAGAAAAACCAGCCCATCAAATTTTTGCGGTACCTCTTTTTCTTAAAATGATTCGTAATGGTGTTTTAAGTAAAGTGCAAACACAATCTTGGATCAAAAAAAATATTTTTAAAGTAGTTATCTTTATTAACTCAAAACTTGTATCAAAAAAAATAGCCAATATTTTTTTTAAACCGATACGAGAGGCTTTTGGTGGAGAGGTTGAGAGAATTATTAGTGGAGGAGCCCCTTTAGATAAAGAGTCTGAAGCCTTTTTTAAGGCCCTTGCCTGGCCCATTTACAATGGCTATGGTCTCACTGAAACGGGCCCAGTTATATGTGTTAATACAATCGATTATCACAAGTCTGGAACTGTAGGAAAGCCAATGCCTGGAGTTGAAATAAAAATTGTCAAAGATCATGAAGATGACATGGATGGAGAAATTTGGACCAAAGGACCTCATGTTTTTAAATCCTATTACAAAAATGAGAGCCTCACAAAAGAAAGCCTAACATCTGATGGCTGGTTTAAAACCGGAGATCTTGGCTGGTTAGATCGTGATGG
>CAYMKD010000365.1:0-2826 GCA_964390435.1 uncultured Pseudobdellovibrionaceae bacterium
TTGGCGTTGGCGTTGGCGTTGGCGTTGGCGTTGGCGTTGGCGTTGGCGTTGGCGTCGGCGTCGGCGTTGGCGTTGGCGTTGGCGTCGGCGTTGGCGTTGGCGTTGGCGTTGGCGTCGGCGTCGGCGTTACACCACAAGCACCTGTACGACTTATTTCAGCTCCGCGGAACACCTGCAACTGTATAGTTGTTCCATTATTGCAAAGATAACTAACCAATCGCTCTGAAGTAATCACAAGATTACCAATATCATTCGGACACCAACCATTATCAACGAAATCTGGTTGCGTTTGAACTGTCCAAGTTTCTTGATGTTGTTTGGTTCCCTGCGGAGTATTACAAGCTGACGGTTGATTTTGACATGTATTTAAGATTTGAACGCAGTTTTGTAATATAGCAGGCTGATTAGTAACTACCTTATTATTATCAACGCACTGATATTGAATATACTGTTCACATTTAATTTGAATTTGCCCTATTTGTCCTGAGGCACATGCTTGAATATTATTTAAATCCTGTATTCTTTCAAGCCATAATTCGCCATTTTGCCTTGGCTCTTGATTGTCATTTAAACCACAGTTATTAGCAGGTGGATATTCTGGACATTGTGTATTACCGGATAGTAAGTTTCCTTGTGCAGTTTGTCCTGTTGCAGTTGTCACACCATTTATGCACGCATATTGTGTTTTTAATTCGTAAATATGATTAATACTTGGGTTACCCGGACAGTTTTCTACAACTGTTGTTATCCCAGTTACCACCCACCATGGATCTTGGTTTGAACATTCATTTACAACTGGGCAAGAGGGGTTTAGCGGATCTGCAACTCTTTGTCCTGTTAATGTAGCATTTCCATTATCGCAATGATACTCGATTAAATAGTTAAGTGTTATATCATCAGCTCCAACGCAGCTCTGCACTTCAGTCGTAGAGTCTTGAGTCCACCAGTTAGAACCGTTTGGATGCTCTCCACAGCTTCCACCTTCTCCGAAGGCTTCAACCTTTGAGCTTGCTTCTGTAACAGCTGTATCAAAGCTTGCAGGCGAACAATTTTGATAGACAATTGTGATTGTTATACCTGATACAAGTAAAGCAAGTGCCTTATAAAGACGAGTCGTTTGCGTCTCCATATATTCCCCCTAATTTCATTCCCAATTCTTATAATGACATAGGATCGGCTTTTTAAAGAGAAAACCTTACAAGACTGTCTCAAACTGATCCGTTTTGAGGTGAGATTTTTGTCTTTAAAACTGTATAAGTTAGAAACATCTCAAAATGAAACAACTTAGAGTTGTTTAAAATTGTAATAACTCTCGAATAGTTTTCTAAGCTAAGCTCTCCGGCGGCGATGGCATATTTTTATCAATGACGGGGTATTCTACTTTTGGAAGCTCAATATTAAGCGCTTCTTTTAAAAGCTGCTCTACATCTTCCACAAAAGAAAACTCTAAGTCTTTTTTTATCTCTTCGGGTACTTCTTTTAAATCTCTGCGATTGCGCTCGGCTAAAATAACTCTTTTTATTCCTGCGCGGTGAGCCGCAATGATTTTTTCTTTAATACCGCCCACTGGCATTACCGCTCCTCTTAAGGTGATTTCACCAGTCATTGCTAAATGAGGGTCAATACTTCGATGTGTAAAGAGACTGGCAATCGCTACCAGCATGGTGATTCCTGCAGAAGGCCCATCTTTAGGAATGGCACCTGCTGGAACATGAATATGCACGTCGTTTTGATTATATTCAAAATTAGTCAATAATCGACTTAGTTTTGAGCGCACTAAACTCAAAGCAATCTGTGCCGACTCTTTCATGACTTCACCGAGTTGTCCTGTTAAGAATAATTTTCCACTCCCCGGCATTTGGCTTGCCTCAATAAACAAGATCTCTCCTCCAACGGGAGTCCAGGCTAAGCCTGTAGAAACACCAGGAGGAAAGTTATGAGCAACAATCTCAGATTGATAGCGCTCTTGCCCCAAGATTTCATCTAGATCTTTTATTTTTACTACCACAGGTAATACGGCATCCGCAGCCAAAACATTCTCAGAATTATGACGAACAATACTGGCAATCAATCTTTGTAGCTCCCTCACTCCCGCTTCTCTACTATAATGATTAATGACTTGATTTAAAACTTCATCACCAATTTGCAATTGCTCTTTTGTCATGCCATGTTCTTCGAGTTGCTGGGGCACTAAATGAGTTTTTGCAATATGAAGTTTTTCAGCTTGAGTGTAGCCTGTTAAACGAATAATCTCCATTCGATCAAGCAATGGTCCCGGGATAGTATCTAAAGTATTTGCTGTTGCAATAAAAAATACATTTGATAGATCAAACGGCACGTCTAAGTAGTGATCTAAAAATTGATTATTTTGTTCTGGATCTAATACCTCTAGCATAGCTCCGGCAGGATCGCCGCCAAAACCACGAGACATTTTATCAATTTCATCTAAAACAAAAACAGGATTATTTTCTCCAGCTCGTTTTATTCCCTCAATAATTCGGCCGGGAAGAGCCCCAATATAAGTTCTTCGGTGGCCACGAATCTCTGCATCATCCCTAATACCGCCAAGACTAGCTCGAACAAATTTTCTACCCAGTGCTTTAGCAATACTTTTGCCTAAACTAGTTTTTCCTACACCTGGGGGACCAACAAAGAGTAAAATCGAACCTTTTTTATCTTTTTTAAGTTTCATAACAGCAAGGTGTTGAATAATTCGTTTTTTAATTTTGTCTAGGCCATAGTGATCATCATCTAAAACTTTTTTAGCTGCATCGAGATCAATATCTGATTTAGATGATTTTGACCAAGGCATGGCACAGAGCAAAT
>CAYMKD010000366.1:0-2819 GCA_964390435.1 uncultured Pseudobdellovibrionaceae bacterium
ATGCCATTCGTATTGGCAATGGTTCCGAAGAAGTTTTAAGTTTTCTAAAAAAATATGAGAAACCTTTTAAGTTTGCAGAGCCTGCAACTTGTATGTTTGCACGAAGAAAACCAGCTGATGAATTTAACCAAGAGCGCTTGGGATTATTGCCAGAAAAGATGAGAGAGTATCCCTCTATTTACTGGGGACAGGCGCGTTTTGTTGAAAAATTAAAACAAAATTCTCCTCTGGCAGAAGTGCTGCAGCTTAAAATTGGAGCTCGAGTTATGCTTGTGCAAAATGATCCTGCCGGACGTTGGGTGAATGGCAGCCGAGGGACAATTGAGCAATTGGGAGCTGATGAAATTCGAGTTTGTTTAGACTCAGGCCGTATGGTGCAGATCGAGCCCGTGAGCTTTAATGTGCTTGATGCTGAGGGAGAGATTTGTGCAAGTGTGACTAATTTTCCCATTCAATTGGCTTATGCAACGACCATACATAAAGCACAGGGGGCCACTTTAGAGTCCATTTGGGTGGATTTAAAGGGACTTTGGGAGCCTGGGCAAGCCTATGTGGCATTGAGTCGCTTACCTGCAGCGGAGGGGCTAAATATTATAGCTTGGCATCCAAATTCTTTACGTGTTGACCCTCAAGTTATGAAATTTTACGCACATCTAGCTAATTGCTAGAGCCTTTTGGGGTCTTTATTTAAGAGTGAATCAGTAGTTCCCCAGAAGGAAAATTTGCGATATAGCTAAAAAGAAACCTCATTGGTATGGAACTTCTAGAGAAGAGGAGAGTGTTATGGATTCAAATCCAGTAGGATTAAACGGAGTCGATTTTATTGAATATACCGGGGCAAATAAAGCTCAGCTAGCAACCTTATTTGAGCGTCTTGGTTTTAGTATGGTGAGTGAAAATAAAGATCACCAGGCTCAGCTTTTCCGACAAGGAAAAATTAACTTTATACTGAGTATGGAGCCAGGCACTTTTGCTGATCAGTTTCAAAAATTACATGGACCATCGATTTGCTCTACAGGCTTTCGTGTTTTAGATGCTGAAAAAGCTTTTAAAATTGCGGTTGAAAGAGGAGCTAAACCATTTAAAGGTTCAGAAAAAGAAAAGGGCGCACTTCCCTTTCCCGCAATTTATGGAATTGGTGACTCACTTATTTATTTTATGGATGAGAAAAACAGTAAGAAGCTTTACACAGAAATTTTCTCGATCCCAGAAAATCTTAAAGAACCTAAAGGACATGGTTTAAAACTAGTAGACCACTTTACAAACAATGTGCCTGTGGGCGAAATGCAAAAGTGGTGTGATTTTTACGAAAAAGTTTTTAACTTTCGTGAGACTCGTTATTTTAATATTAAAGGAGCACAAACAGGCTTGCATTCAAAAGTAATGCGCTCTCCTTGTGGTCAATTTAGTGTGCCGATCAATGAGCCTGCGGATAAAAAATCACAAATTCAGGAGTACTTAGATGAATATCATGGTTCAGGTATTCAGCATCTAGCTCTTTTAACAGACAACATTATTGAAACTATGGACTCTATTAAAAATAGCCAAGTTGAGTTTCTAACTCCACCACCAAACTCTTACTACGAAATGCTGACCGAGCGCTTACCAAATGTTCGTGAAGATATCAGTCATTTACAAAAGCGAGCTCTTTTAGCTGATGGAGATCATGAAGGCTATTTATTGCAAATTTTTAGTAAGAATGTCATTGGTCCCATTTTTTATGAACTTATTCAGAGAGAAAATCACTTCGGTTTTGGCGAAGGGAATTTTCAGGCACTTTTTGATGCTATTGAAAGAGATCAAAAAGAACGTGGCTATCTTTAAAGGAGATTCTTGTGAGCTCGCTTAAAGGCACACTTTTCACTGAAGATGAAGCCATGAAAATGGCAATTAAAGAGGCTCGTCGAGGACTAGGTTATGTGAGTCCAAATCCTCCTGTGGGTTGTGTGATCTTAGATCGTGAGGGGCGTTTTTTAAGTTCTGGCTATCATATGCAGTATGGTGGACCACATGCTGAAATCAATGCTTTAAAAGGACTCACACAATCTGAGCTCGAAGGTGCTAATTTATTTGTCACCCTTGAGCCTTGCTCTCATGAGGGCAAAACACCTGCATGTGCAAAACACTTAGCAAAATTACCTATTAACTCAGTAACCTACGGACTTGAAGACCCGAACCCACTTGTAGATGGTATGGGGGCTTCCATTTTAAGGACGGCGGGAATTAAAGCTGAACAATATACTCAAATGCAAGAAGAGCTTGAAGAGCTTTGCGAAATATTTTTGCATAATATGCGCACGCAAGATGTTTATTATGCCCTTAAAGCAGCTGTAAGTTTAGATGGACAAATAGCTCTTAAAAATGGCGAGAGCCAGTGGATTACAGGTGAGAGTGCTAGGGTGCATGCTCATTTTTTACGAGCTACTCATGATGCCGTCTTAGTTGGTTCACAAACTGTACTTATTGATGATCCCTCAATGAACGTTCGCCATGCGCAATTCGAAAACAAAGAAAACCGTGTCATTGTTTTAGATCCCAAGGCAGAGCTACATTCAAAACTCAATACTGTGGCGCTGTACCGTAATCATAAGCCGCACAATATTTTTTGGGTTCTTGATCAAAAACTAAAAGGTGAAATTAAATCAGAAGTACAGACCTTATTTACTCCAACTAATACCGATGGAGAACTTGATTTAAAAAATCTCTCTCAACAACTGTGGGAAGTTGGTATTCGCTCGGTTTTAGTTGAGGGAGGGGCGATGACTTTAAGTGCATTTTTAAAAAATAAATACGCCCAGCGACTTTACTTATTTCAAGCC
>CAYMKD010000367.1:0-2774 GCA_964390435.1 uncultured Pseudobdellovibrionaceae bacterium
CGCCACACCAACAGTTGCGGCACATTGCAGCGCGATCATGAAAAAGACAATCAATCCAATTACACTTGCTGCTGTAAAAATAGGCAACCCATTATCAAACCGAGCTTCTGCCATATTTTTTAATAACGAATCTTGCAGACTTGCATCGTCCGCATCAGCCAAATTAAAAAGTATCGCCATTGTAGAGACAAATACCTCTCTAGCCGCAAAAGCTGAGATAAGCCCCACCCCAACACGCCAATCAACCCCCATTGGTACAAAAGCAGGCTCCAACACCTTACCAAGCTGCCCCATATAACTTTGCTCAAGTTTGACCATAGAATCTGTTTGTTCGTAGTGAGGAAAAGTTGTTCCCACCCATATGATCACTGCTAAAACAAAGATCACAGGCCCCACACGACGTATATATGAATTCGTTCTTGTAAATGCCTGACGCAACACAACCCTTAATTGAGGTCTTCTATAAAGAGGCAACTCCATTAAAAAGAAAGAATCTCTGCTCTTAGCTAAAATTCGATTTAAAATAGCCGCGGCGATAGCCCCAACTAAAAGTGAAGCTATGTAAATAAAAGCTAAAGCAAGACCTGGTTTCCAAGCCGCCTGACCTTGAAATAAAAAAGTGAGCAGCAATGCATAAACCGGGAGTCTCGCCGAACAAGTCATTAACGGAAGGATAAAATTAACAAGCCAGCGCTCTCTGCGAGAATTAATATTTCTTGTTGCCATCATAGCAGGAACAGCACAGGCAAAGCCCGACAATACTGGCACAAAAGCCCTACCACTCAAACCAATTTTAGAAAAGGGCTTATCAATTAAGGTCGCCGCTCTTGCCAAGTAACCTGAAGACTCAAGCAAGCTAATACCAATAAATAAAATGAAGATCTGTGGCACAAATACAAGCACAGCTCCAATACTTGCGACAAGACCATTAGCAAAAAAATCAGCAAATAAAGTTTCCTTGAATAGCGCGTAACTTGACTCTGCTGCCCAACTAAAAAAACCATCAACTAAATCCATAAAAGGCTGAGCAATCCAAAAAATGGATGTAAACAACAAAGACATAATGCCAATAAATAACAACACTCCAAAAAATGGATGCAATAAAACACGATCGATTTTCAAAGTACTTGCTAAAATACTTTTGTCATTATTTATGTGCCCCTGCCCAGGGTTTTGCACAGCGCGCTCACTGATAGTTTTTAACTGACGCTGAATACTTTCAACTTCGGGCTCGGGCCATTCGATAAGATCTTTGATTTTTAAAGTTGGATTAAGAGCTCGCACTGCTTCGATGAGCTCTTTAACTCCCCCACCTAATAAACCCTCGATTGCAATAAACTGACAATTAAACTGCTTTTGCAAATAAGCTAGATCCACATTCACTTTATTTTTGCGTAAAATGTCGACCATCGTAAGGGCGACGACACACTCAAAGCCCGAATCCTGCAGCTGGCGCAAAATAAGTAGCTGCCTAGACATCTGTGTTGCATCAATAACAACTATCACTTTTTTAGCAAAGCTATACTCTGGATGTTTATAAACAGCTTTTACAGTCACTTCCTCATCAGCACTTTTAGCCGATAGGCTATATACTCCTGGAGTGTCCATGGTACTAAAGCTTTCACCATAATGGGGTGCCAACTCGCCAATAGCATACTCAACTGTAGCTCCAGGATAATTCACCGTTTTAAAACGTGAACCGGTCAACCAGTTATATAATGTGGTTTTACCTGAATTTGGGGCGCCAACCAATG
Source organism: uncultured Pseudobdellovibrionaceae bacterium (assembly GCA_964390435.1). Lineage (GTDB taxonomy): Bacteria > Bdellovibrionota > Bdellovibrionia > Bdellovibrionales > Bdellovibrionaceae > CAYMKD01. The sequence continues at coordinate 1,755 of CAYMKD010000367.1, forward strand.
CGACAATAGGTCTCATAGAGGAGCTATTTTCAAACACTGTGCCTCCTCTTCACGTAGGGCCATTAATAAAGTCCCAACACGAGCGACAAGAGCTCCTCTTTTTGAGGTTTTACCAATAAACTCTATTTGCTGACCACGAAATAAACCCATTTCATGAAGTCTCGATATAACAGCTTCACCACCAATAAAATCGTGAATTTCATAAACCTGCTTAAATCGAATGGCTAATAAGTCCATTACATGGATTTACTCGATTTATAATACCTAGGGAATAGATATTATTTAGATGAAAACCAGATGAAATCTTTTTAAAAACACCCTCTTATTTAAAAATAAGATAACCATCAGAAGAATGCTCTGAGCCACCACAGTCTAAAGCTGTAATCTGTACATCTACAGCCTCATTGAGAGGCACAAGGCTACTAAAATCTACAGGTTGAAACTCACTAGTCCCTGAGGGGGCATGAACCTCAAAGTTAATTGGCTGCCAAGCAAGGGTTAATGGATTATGAACCTTAACACTCATAAGCCCTTTAGAATCTAAATACTGTGCATCTGCTGTTCCTGCGGCCCAATAAATATTTTTTTGAGATTTTTTAATTTCAACAAGAATGTAGTTATCAACGTATATATTCTTACTGGCGTAAGCATCAGCCGCCATAATAACTTGCCGGTTTCCCTGTAACAAAACATTGAAACTTTTTTTACCCAATACTAATGGCGATCTTGTTGAGCTCACTCCAGCACCTTTTGCATGATCACGCGAAATCACATCTGCACGCACATCTCTTACATTGTATTGTGATGGCCCCGTAGCAACGGCATTGAAGAGTTTTAAATAATAACAAATTTTTTGATCTGTACGAGCCGGCACGACAAAGGCTTGACCATCAACTATTTTAATTTCTTTAAACTCGCTACAATCGTTAGAAGCCGTTGGGCAATTTTTACTTTCTCCGCATTGAGGTTCAGTAGGAGTAGGAGTAGGAGTAGGAGTGTTGTCATCATTAGTATTATCAT
>CAYMKD010000368.1:0-2766 GCA_964390435.1 uncultured Pseudobdellovibrionaceae bacterium
AATACAAGTGATTGAGAACCAGGAAGTAAAATTCTATTAGATGATGGACTTTTAGAGTTAAAAGTAAATAAAGTCAGCGGCGATAAAGTTTTTTGTACGGTTGTTTATGGAGGGGTTTTAAAAGATCGAAAAGGTATGAATTTACCAGGTGCTAGTCTGCCCATTGATTGTTTAACAGAGAAAGACCTTAAAGATTTAGATTTTGGTTTAGCAAATAAGGTAGATTACGTAGCTTTAAGTTTTGTAAGAACTCCTAAAGACATCAGGCAACTTCGAGAAATAGTAGAAGCAAAACATCCTTCAACAAAAATTATTGCTAAAATTGAAATGCTAGAAGCGCTGGAAAACTTAGAGCCTATAGTGCGTCTTTGTGATGCAATTATGGTTGCTCGAGGTGACTTGGCTGTAGAGGTAGGGCAGAGTCAATTGCCAGGTGTTCAAAAAAGAATTATTAGATTGTGCAATCAACTTGGTAAACCAGTTATCACCGCAACGCAAATGTTAGACTCCATGGTGGAAAGCCCAAGACCAACACGTGCTGAAATTACTGATGTGGCCAATGCTGTTCTGGATGGCTCAGATGCTTTAATGCTTTCTGCTGAATCTGCCAGTGGGCAGTACCCATTTAAATGCATCCGTACGATGCATGAAATTATATGTGAAGTGGAAGCCCACGAGAGTAACTATTACCGTTTAAATCTGGAAAGTGATTATTTAAGTGTTGCTGGAGCCATCGGAGCAAGTGCGAGTTTATCAGCTCTAAAGTTAAATGCTGCAGCCATTATTTGCCTTACGACAACGGGTAAGACTGCAAATATCATTTCTGGCTTTAGGCCACGGGCTCGAATTATTGCCGCAACTGATGAGTTTAAAGTACTTAACCGACTTGAGTTAGTATGGGGGTTGGAGACCCTGCCCATCCGGCCTTATAAAAATGTCGAAGAAGCTATGGCACAAATCGAGCGTATGCTAGTGCAATATGGACTGGCTAAAACGGGAGATAAAGTTATTTTAACTTTTGGGGAGCCTGTTCATGAGGCTGCAAAAACAAACTGTCTAAGAGTTTATACATTAGGTGGTGAGCAGCTTAGTAAATTGCCAGAGGATCAATTGCCTCTAAGAAGCCGTCTAGAAAAAGAGTTTTGAAACTTACCCTTAAGAACAGCGTTCAGGGCAGTCTCAGTGTCTCAAAATGAGGCTAATAATAAAGAAAATACCATTTTAAGATTTTCTAGAAGATTTAAAAATAAACTATGCTAGTATTAGGAGGTCCATTTGGGGGGGCGGCCTATGCTAATTCCAAAAAAAACCTATGTGTATATAGCAGTTTGTTGTGTTTTGTTTTCACTAAACATACAAGCCGAAGGCCTACAAAACGTTGCAGATAAAGCTCAAAAACTTCAGGCTGAGATTAATACAACAACAGCAAATGGCGAAGATATAAGTGTTGATCCAAATTTAGCTATATCAAATAATTCAGTTGAGGGACAATTACCCTCAGAGATCTATAATGGTGGCACAGGTCTTTCAGGTAAAAAAACGATCCCTGAAGGAAGTATGCAACTAGATGAAGAAGAAGCTAACACACGCTAACGAACAAATTTTCTAAGACTATAAATAATATCCCAAAAGGGAGCTGATTGTTCCAGCTCTTCAAGCTTTACAGTGACCGAGAGACCGCCACCATCTTCCATAATTTTTTCTGAAACAAGAGCTTTTTCTATCAGTGGGTTGACGTCGTCTACTTTGACTAAATAATTAAGCTCTTTCATAGATTCATTTTGTATTTCAGTAAGAGATATTTTTGTAGCACCCTTGGCATCTGGAGTTTGTTTGCGAGCAAAGTGAATAACGGCTTTAAGAATTTTTAATTCTTCTTCTTTAATGGTGACACGATCTTTTTCTTGTTTAAAGAGCCAGTCATTATACCATTCTACAAAGGCAAAAAGAAGATCCGGTTTTAAAATAACAATTTTTTGTTTTCCTTCGCCAATATCCTCAACACTCATAAGTTTTAAAGTATTGAGTGCATCCATAAGTTTTTGCATTTTATGAGTGGCTTCTTGAAAGATCTGAATGGTGTAATTACGTAGAGTGTTTGGCGGCACCTGCAAGCCGCCTTCACTGACTTTGCCATATTTAGCACCAACTAAATTTAAAATTGAAATAAGTTTAGTTACGGTATGAGGAGGGAAGAGTTCGCCGTCATTTTCTGGTTTCTCAAGAGATTTAATGCGCGCATTAGCTTCTCGTAAGTTATTATTTACAGTTCTCATAATGGCTTTACACCACTCAGGAAAATTTTGAAACTGAGCATGGAGAGCTTTAAAAGGAAGAATAATCACTTCAGATTCTTTTAAGGCTTTGCACGAAGCACTACGAGGGCGATTATCAAAAAAGGCCATTTCACCAACCATGGCACCTGGGCCAACTTCAGCAAGAACAACTTCATTGTTTTGCTTAGCTTTAGTGATGGCAAATTTACCAGTTTTAATCACGTATATTGCGTCTGATTCATCACCATCACGAAATAAATAGTGATCTTTTTGAACTTTCTTAGAGCCGCCTTCAGCCACGTATAAACCTCAAGTCATTTAAAATACTTATGACACTGCCTCATAGTTATTATGAGGCTAAAATGACCAAGGATAAAGCTTAATTAAACTAAGCAAAAGACATAGGTCTTAAATCTTTAGATAAACGCAAAGGGGCTCCCGTTGCTTTGACCACTTGCTCGGGACTAAGGTCTGGAGCGTACTCTATGAG
>CAYMKD010000369.1:0-2763 GCA_964390435.1 uncultured Pseudobdellovibrionaceae bacterium
CAAGAAACTATTAAAATAAGTTTTATTAATTCAGATGGATTATCAGAAAATAAAACTCTAGTGATTAATTTAGTAGGCCCAATAGATAATTAGCAGGACTTAAGTCCTTTAAAAATTCAATTAATTTCTTTCAATATTAGTTCTTTAGTTAATTTAATTTGGCATGATTTTGTATTGATATATAATTTATAGACACACAAAAAGGCAGCAGCATTGAAATCACTAATTCGCTTTTTTTATAAGCAACATTTGTTTAGCAACCTACTCACTTTTCTGATTTTACTTGTTGGCGTTTATACAATATTTACTATCCGCAAAGATCTATTTCCAAAAGTAGATTTTGATACCACCTTAGTAACCGCTATCTTTCCTGGGGCCTCTCCAGAACAAGTAGAAAAACTTATTGTTAATCCTATAGAGCAAGCCATTAAAGAGGTTGATGGTATTAAAAAAATTCAAAGTCAAGCTGTTGATAGTAGAGCTGTCATTACAATTCTTTTAGATCCCGATGCTAGAAATACAGAAAAAACAAATGATGATATCCAAAGAGTCATTGACCAAATTGAAGATTACCCAGAAGATGCTGATAAACCAGTTGTGACGGCTTTAGAGTCTGGACAGACTCCAGTCATCGAGCTTTCTATTACATCAGATACAGTTGATAATCTAGCCCTAAGAGACGTTACTAAATATATAGCTGATGAGTTAACTAATGTAAAAGGTGTTGCCAAAGTAACAAAAAATGGTTGGCAAAAAAAAGAGTTCCAAGTATGGGTTGAACAAGAAAAACTCATTCAAAATCATATTGCACTTTCAGATATTATTGACGCTTTAAAAGTACAAAATGTTCAACTGCCTGGTGGCGATATGAGCTTACCAAATGGCCGTGAAGTTTCAATTAAAACTGATGGTGAATTTAGAACTGCAGAGGATGTTGAAAACACATACATTCGTGCTAATTTTGAAGGGTTTGGAGTTCGTGTTGGTGATGTTGGTCATGCTGTCACCGGTGTTGAAAAACCAACAGTTATATTTAGAACAAACGGCCAGTCTTCTTTTAAATTAACTATTATTAAAAAAGAGCACTCTGACGCACTTAAAACCGTTGCTAACGTAAAAGAGAAAATGCTTCAACTAGAAAAAAATTTCCCTCCTGGAGTTAAGTACTTTTTTGTAAATGACTTTACTTTTTATTTAAAAAACCGTCTGGGCACCCTTGGCTCTAATATGATCTTAGGGATTTTTTTAGTTTGCATTATCTTAGCACTTTTCTTGCCGTTTAGAGTTGCCTTAGTTGTGGCTATTGGAATTCCCTTTTCAATGTTCTTAGGCCTTATAACAATTCAATATTTTGGTCACTCTTTAAACTTAATTTCACTCATAGGCCTTATTATTGTCTCAGGGATGCTTGTAGATGACACCATTGTTGTTACTGAGAACGTCTACAGACGCCTTGAAAGAGGCGAAGACATGGAGTCTGCCATCATTGATGGAACTTCCGAAATGGTCGCCCCTGTTTTTGCTTCTGTTTTAACCACCGTCTCTGCTTTTGGCCCTATGCTATTTATGACAGGTATTTTTGGTAAATTTATTTACGAAATTCCTCTTATGGTTATTCTGCCTCTTCTTTACTCACTCTTTGAGGCTTTTGTAGTAGCTCCTGGACACATTTTCACTATAGTTGGAGAGTCCGTTAAGCATAAAATCGCAGCTAATAAAAACTCTATCCAAAAGAAGATTCACTGGTATGATCGTCTTTTGCCAAAGTACAAATCCTTAATCCGGACAACTATAAAAAAACGATATGTTACGTTTGCTGCTTTTATTGGACTTATTATCTTTACTGGAATTTTAACAACACAAATGCGTTTTGTTCTTTTTCCGCCAGATGGAATATACTCATTTTTTGTTCGAGTCACCGGTGAGCCAGGTGCCACTTTAAAAGAAATGCAAACTATTTTGAATAATGTTGAACCAGAAATTCAAAAGCTACCAGAATCTGAACTCAAAGATTTCACAACAGTTTTAGGGTTACAACAAAATGATCCCAATGATCCTCTTACTAAAAGAGCCTCTCATTATGCACAAATTCAAGTTAACTTAACTCCCGAAGGTGATCGCGAGCGCAGTGTCAATGAGGTTGTTGACGATTTAAGAAGTAAAATTCCTTTACCAGAAGGGGCTACTAAGATTAGTTTTGAAGTAGCAAAAGGAGGACCTCCCCAAGGACGTCCAATTTCTATTAACTTATATGGCGATGATTTTACAGTTCTTAGAAAACTAGCTGATCAAGTTAAAGATTTAATGAAATCTGTTGAAGGAGTTCAAGATATTGAAGACTCCGAAGTTATTGGAAAAAAAGAGTTTCGTGTTATTCCCGATCCAAAACTATTAAGCCAAGTAGATCTATCTGTTCGTGAGGTTGCCAACACAGTACGTGCCGCTTTTGCTGGAATTGTGGCTTCTAGCTCGCGCACTTTAGATGAAGAAATTAACATTCGCGTGCAATTAAAACCCCCTGTTAAAAGTGCAGAACAGCAATTAGATGACATCCGAGTTGGAAATAAACAAGGAAACTTAATTCCCCTTAAAAGCGTGGCACAGTTTGAACAAAGTGATTCTAGACTTATTGTACAACATGAAAAATTTAAAAGGATTATTAATGTTTCTGCTCAAGTTGATCTTGATAAAACCACAGCAATAAAAGCCACTGCTGGTTTACAAGAACTGATGAAAGATCTTTTAAAAGATTACCCACAATAT
>CAYMKD010000370.1:0-2763 GCA_964390435.1 uncultured Pseudobdellovibrionaceae bacterium
GCTTTTCTTTATTAGGCCCATCACTCAACGTATTTATAATCACAAGAGCTTTGTCATTTTGCTCTACGTTCTTCAAACTATTTAAAATAATTTCAATACAATATGGTTTGAATTCCTCTGGTGTTATTCTGTTTACGATTTTAAAAGCCTCATCAAACAGTTTCCAACCTAAAAGCTGATTTAATGTTGTAGCAATAATAGAAAGCTTACCCTCTTTTTCAACAGCAAAGGTAATTTTATTATAGCTGTGTGATAAAAACATCGTTCGATCAAAAAAAAGAGGTCTCTTTCGTTCGGTTAATTTATGAATAGCAAAGAAATCCTCCTTGCAATCTTTTAGAATAAGTACGATCTTATCACGCAGCTCAAGTAAAGCTGATTGAACCTCAAATAGATCTTTTGCTTTTGAAATTTCATTACCCGAAATCAGGTCTGTGATTTTCTTTGCTGATTCCTTATTCTGCATATTTTCTGCTACAGTTTTACCGAATGAATGAAGCAAAGCCACTTCACGCTTTTTAACATCTTCAAGGCCTTTCGTATCCCAATTTTTGCTAACAGCTTTCGCTGTAGGCAGATCCTTATTTGGTATAAATGACAAAACATGCGTAAATACATCCGGTACAATTGTTTTATCTATGTTATGAGCTTCCGCGACTAGCAACTCCATCTCTGCTATAGTTACCGTCTCTTTCGGATTCTTTATCAATTGATACTGGCTTGAGTTTTTATTGAACTTATAGCCAAGAGCCTTAGCCTCTACCTCAAAGCTTCTTCGTTCACGCTCTCCCTTGGTGGATTTTTTCGATATTTTGCCAGCCTCTATTGATTTTTCAGCCGTACCGGTTTGCACCTTATGTTTTAAGTCACTTACACTCTTATCTTTAGATTTTTTAGTCTTAGAGGAGTCTTTCTCAACTTTGCCATGATCTTCTGGAATATAAGGTTTATTACCGCTACCATGAACTGACATAACCCACCTACTTGTTAAGTAATTCAACACTTTTATTATCAAATTAAATAATTTAATTGTAAACACTATTATTTGCTTTATTAAAGCCACATAAAACAATAACGGACAGATCGACCCATTGAGAAAAAGTATCATATTCCTCGCTGAACAAATTCTCATCATTCAGTTTTTTTTGCCGTAGAAAAGACCGCATCAAGAAATTGCTCATGCTTTAATTCATTAAAGACCAAGAAGCTACACTTCCTTCTTAAACATCTCCACTCTTCTAAAGGCGCGCTCTCTTTTGGCAGGATCAATAATCGCATTTGCAAGCATTTCAACTAAATCATCTTGCTTCATCGATAGCAATGCCTTAAATGTATTTATTTGATAAGAAGGGCTATTCCCTGTTTCCGCCGCATAAATCCAATTGCGGTTTTCTTTTAAAATCTCACAAGCTCTAACCACGTCTTCATTCCTAAATTCACCCTTCGCTTCCTTCGCTTTGAAATTTTTCAAACATTCTTGAATCAACTCGTAAGAATACTTTTCTAAACATACACTTTTATCCATCCCAGGAGTCATCATATTTGTCACTTTAAGAGCTTCTTCAAACATTTTTTTGTACAATAAGCTACCTACAAATTGTCTCAAAGATAGATCTCGCTTTTTCTCTTTAGCATGAGCCACCTCTGAATATCCACGAACCAAAAGAGGTACATTTTCAAAAAGCAGAGGAGTCTTGCCTACTCCAGGACTCTTAATGACTAACAAATCTTCTGTCGTACAATCTTTTAAAATAAATACAAGCTGTTCACGGAGATCTAACAGAGCAGATCGAACCTCCATCAAATCTTTGGATTCATCTAGTTTATTCTCATTAACTAAGGCCATGACCTTCCCAGACTTGTCCTGATCGTGCATTTTCTTTGTTATGGACTTACCAAATGCATTTAGACGAGCTTTTTCTCTTATTATAACAAACTGTAAAGCTTCACGTTTCCAATTTTTATTTACTGAATTTACAGTTTTGAAATCATTTTCTGGCAAAATGGATAAAACTTGTTCAAATAGCTCAGGTAAAAGGACTGTATTTACGTTGTGAACAACCCCTTCCATCTCAGATACGGTAATCATCTCATCCGGATGCTTAATTGATTGATACAGCCCTAAAGTTTTACTAAACTTGTATCCCTTTGCCTCTGCCTCCTGCTCAAAGGTTTTTCTTTCCCTCTCTCCCTTGGTGGATTTTTTAGACACTTTACCAGCCTGTATTGGTTTTTCAGCCGTATCGGTTTGCACCTTATGCTTTAAGTCGCTCACACTCTTATCTTTAGAGCTTTTAGTCTTAGAGAATTTTTTCTCAACTTTGTCATGATCTTCTGGAATATAAGGTTTATTACCGCTACCTTGAACTGACATAACCCACCTCCAACCAATTTATTAACTACATCATCATAGCCCTTAAAGAACTACAGGCTCCTCTCAAAGCCAATTCTCTTAAGAGTTATATCTCTTGTAGTAGGATCTGTAATTGCATTTGCGAGGCGTATAGCCAAGTCTTCTTGCCCCATCTTTACTAACTGTTTCAGGATATGTGAGCTGAATCCTGCATCTTTATAATTTCTGGCACTCCAAACAGAGAGTTTAATTAATATATCGAAAGCTTTAAGCAGATCCTCTTTTTTAATTTTTCCAGTTCGCTCAAAATCTTCTTCGCACTCACTGAATATGTTTCGACAGTAAATTTCTAGAAGCTTTTCTTTATTAGGCCCATCACTCAACGTATTTATAATCACAAGAGCTTTGTC
>CAYMKD010000371.1:0-2179 GCA_964390435.1 uncultured Pseudobdellovibrionaceae bacterium
GGACGAGTTACAAAAACAGTTCGCAATCCTAATTATCGAGGCACCACTATTAACTTTTGGAATAATTTAAAAATGGTTGGTGATGCGTCTACTTATGCTGCTTTTGGCTCTCCAATGTGCGGTAAAGGTGAGCCCAACCAAGCTATTCGTGTAGGCCATGCAGCTCCCGCTTGTCTTTTTGAAAATATTGAAGTTTTTGGAGGCAACTAAAGTGCAAGAATTTATTGGTCAACTTAAAGAGAGTTTTTTTAGCTTAGGTCAAGCCACTTGCAATGCGCTTCATGCAAATGAAGAAGCTGTTTTAAGCTTAAATGCGGAAGACAGCACTTACATTCGCTTTAACAATGCAAAAATCAGACAGAACACTTCTGTTAAGCAGGTTTTTGTAACTTTAGAGTACCAACAATCCGGACGAAGTTTAAAATACACTTATCCTATAACAGGAGATCTAAGCTCTGATCAAAGCAAAGCTTTAGAATACTTACAGCAAGCTAGACAAGAAGCCCATACTTTACCTGAGGATCCATTTTGGGTTCCTCTTTTGACAGGCCCTAGCAGTGATAAAGATTTTATTGGCCAGTTACCTAAAACAGAAAACCTTATTCCTGAAGTTCTAGAGAGTGTGCGCGACTTAGACTTCACAGGAATTTATGCAAGCGGCCCGGTTATACAAGCTAGCATGCACTCTAAGGGACAAAAACATTGGTTCTCTACTGAAACTTTTTTTCTAGATTACTCTTTGTACACAAATAACCAAAAAGCAGTTAAAGGTATGTATGCTGGCAATCAATGGAATATTGCCACGTTTAGAAATAAAATTTCTTCTCATCAAGGAGCTTTAAAACAACTAGAGCAGCAAAAATCAAAAGCAATTCCAAGAGGAACCTACAGAGTTTACTTAGCACCAGACGCTGTAGCTGAAATTGCCTCTACATTGTCTTGGGGTGGTTTAAGCACGGCCTCTCTAAAACGAGCCACCAGTCCATTGCAAAAACTACATATTGGCGAAATGAAGCTCTCCTCGTTGTTCACTCTCTCTGAAAACTTTAATCTTGGCTTTGTGCCACCTTTTAACTCTCGTGGTGAGCTTGCCCCTGACAAGCTTAATTTGATTGAAAATGGTTTAAGTAAATCATTACTGACAAATTCCCGTACAGCTAAAGAGTACGGCTTGCCATCGAATGCAGCCAATGAGGGCGAGGCGCCAAGGTCTTTGGAAATTAAACCAGGAAAGCTTTTAGCAGCAAATGCTCTTAAAGAACTTGGCACAGGGCTTTATTTATCCAATTTACACTACCTAAATTGGAGCGATCAGATGAACGCCAGAATTACTGGAATGACTCGATATGCCTGTTTCTGGGTTGAAGATGGGGAGCTAAAAAGTCCTATTGAAGACTTGCGCTTCGATATAAGCCTTTACGAAGCTTTAGGAGACAACCTTATGGCCATTAGCCAGGAGCAAGAACTCATCCCCTCTACCCTAACTTATGGAGCTAGATCCCTTGGTGGCTGCAAAGTACCAGGACTTTTAATCGACAAGTTTAATTTTACTCTGTAAAGCTAAAGGCTAAGTTGGGTAAAGAGAGGCACAGAAATGGTTTGTTACCAAATTAATTTGCAAATTGACGAAAGTATCCAAAAAGACTATCTCGCTTGGATTGGTGGACACATAAAAGACGTGCTTAAAAGCGAGGGGTTTAAAGCCGCTTGGCTTTTATGTGAAGACCCTGAAAGTCAGCAAGGACGAAAAAAATGGATCGTTCAATACTTAGTTGAGTCCAATGATTTATTGCAAGTTTATTTACGCGATCGCGCCCCTCAACTTCGTGAAGAAGGGGTTAAACGATTTGGTCATCAGGTTACGGCACAAAGAGTTGTCTTTAGAGAAGTTCAAAGTTTTTAAAAACAGGAGTATTTATGTCTAAAATTGACTTACAAAAAATGATCTCTGATCTTGCAAAAGCAACGCACTTTGATCATTACAAAAAAGAGCTTACAAAACTAGCTAACCAGGTTAAAAACTCAGGCTCTGTTAAACAAGCTGAAACAAGGTACTACGATCTCATCAAACGCATTACAGTAGCTCAAAAGCAATTTGACCAAGAGCTTAAACGAGCTAGTGTATCAATTAAAAAAACAGCAAATGAAGTCGAAAAGACTTTTAAATCTTATAAGAAAA
>CAYMKD010000371.1:2189-2759 GCA_964390435.1 uncultured Pseudobdellovibrionaceae bacterium
TTTAACCTGCCAACCGATCCAAAATCTCCAACTTTTGCAATACCAACAACCAAAACAGAAAATACCAAAGGAGCGATAATCATTTTAATAAGTCGCAGAAAGATATCACTTAGTATTTCTAGGTGAGGGCTAAAATCTTTAAAGAAAAAACCTGTACGTAAAACCAGAAGAAAAACCAGAGCCAAAGCTAAAACTAAAGCAAATTAATAAAGGTAGAAAGTCATGTTGCTCAATGAACTAGAAAGCAAAAATGAATTTGTAAAGCGTCATATTGGCCCCTCAGCTAAAGAACAAAGTGAAATGCTTAAAGAGCTAGGCTTTGGAAATTTAGAGGAAATGGCCGAACACGTTGTTCCTAAAAACATTCGCTCTAAAAACCCAATTAATCTGCCTGAAGGAGAGTCTGAGCAAAGTCTCTTAGAGAGACTTAAGGCAACCATGAGCGAGAATAAAATTTTTCACTCTTTAATTGGTATGGGTTATTACGATTGCTTTACTCCTACAGTTATTCAACGAAATATCCTTGAAAGCCCAGCTTGGTACACCGCCTACACTCCTTATCAGGCAGAA